>JBEKVP010000216.1:0-4999 GCA_049513935.1 Steroidobacteraceae bacterium | reverse complement strand
TGCTTCGGACTCGGGCTACTGACGAAATACACCATCGCACTGCTCGGCGCCTCGACGCTCCTGTTCATGCTGATGGACAAGCCCGGGCGTGCGTGGTTGCGGCGCATCGAGCCGTATGGGGCGGCGCTCGTGGCCGCCGTCATTTTTTCCCCGGTCCTCGTGTGGAACGCGCAGCACCAGTGGGCGTCGTTTCTGTTCCAGACGACGCGCAGGCTCGCCGACCACCCGCAGTTCGCGCTGCCGAAACTCATCGCCTCGATGCTCATTCTGCTGACGCCCACGGGATTTGCCGCAGCGCTGCTGCTGCTTGGGCGTATTCAGTCACCCGCGGGCGGGAGTGGGCCCGACGCTTCCCAGGCGCGCGCCTGGCGCTGGCTGCAGGTGAGCACCCTGGCGCCGCTCGCGGTCTATGGGCTGTTCAGCCTGCGCCATGAGGTCAAGCTCGATTGGACCGGAGCGGCCTGGCTCGGCGCCGTGCCGGTGCTCGCCTGGGGCCTTGCGCAGGGCATTCCGCCGAGCGCGCTCGGCACGCGGATCGGGCGCGCCTGGAGCCCGACCGTGATCCTGTTGTTGCTGCTATATGGAGCGGGGCTGTACGACTTGGTACTCGGAATACGCGGCCTGGGCTACGGCGCGCACGCCGAGCTCGTCCCGATCGGCTGGCGCGAGCTCGGCGCGCGCGTCCAGCAGATCGCCGAGGAGGCCGGCGCACAGGACGGCGTCGAGCCCTTGATCGTCGGCATGGATCGGTACGCGATCGCGAGCGAGCTGACCTTCTACGCGCCCGATCGGTCGAAAGCGCTGCGCGAGACCTCGAGCGGACATCTGGTCGGGCAAGTCGGGCTCATGTACGAGCAGTGGTTTCCGTCGGCCGCCGAGCGCGGGCGCACGCTGCTCCTCGTCGCATGGAAGCGTGGCGATCTCGAGGCACCCGGACTCAGCGCATACGTCGAGCGGCTCGGCCCGATCGGCGGGGGAGTGCTCACGCGCGGCCCGGATACCATCCGGCCTTACTATTACCGGCTGGCCTATGGCTACCACGGCGCTCCAAACGACTCGGCGGAAGTGCCCTCGAGTCAGGTCTCCATGAAGCGCTGAGCGGTGCCGTCCGGGGTGATCCAGAAGGAGTCCCCGCGCCACTGCACGCGGCGGCTCACGAAGCTCCATCCCCAAAGCGTGAGCGTCAGCATGTCCCGCACGGCGAGCAGAGCGACTCGGGGCGCGCGGCCGCGCTCGGTGCGCGTCGTGAGGTGGATCACGACGCGGCACAGGGCGGTCACGCCGATGGCGGCGAGGCAGAGGGGCGATCCGGCGGCGAGCCAGGCGCCCGCGATCGCCACGGGCAGGCTGAACGTGACGAAGGAAAGGCGGTAGCCCATTGGACGCACGGCCCGAATCGTTCGCAGCCAGCGCAGCTCGTGCCGGATGAGATCGTGCAGCGTGCGGCGGTTGACGTAGGTGTCGACGTATACGTGAGAGAGCACCGTCCGAAGCCCCACGCCGCGCGTCATCTCTCCCAGCCGGTAGTCATCCGCGAGCTGATTCACGATGGGCAGGAAACCGCCGATGGCCGCGAGCACGCCGCGCCGCAATGCGATCGTCGCACCGAATGCGAACGCCCGCGAGCCCGCCATCGCCGCGACGCGCACCGAGGGCACGAACCATTCGTTGATGTACATGGCTCCGAGCAACGACCACACGCCGAGTCGAGGCAGGCCACGGTAGGCGCACGTGACGATTCCGACGCTCGGATCGAGCAGCGGGGCGACGACGTTCACCAGATAATCGGCGGGCACGCGCACGTCGCTGTCCGACAGGACCAGATACTCGTGGCGCACCAGCGGCATCATATTGATGAGATTGCTTACCTTGCGGCTGGTGCCGTGCAAGGCGCGCTCGACCGTCAGTTGCAGGCCGCGGTCGGGAAACTCCCGCTGCAGGCGCCGTACGATCTCGATGACGGGGTCGTCGGCGTCCGACACTCCGAAGATCACCTGATAGTGCGGATAATCCTGCAAGCAGAACGAACGCAAGCACTCGTACGTCTCCGGCTCGGCGCCGCACAGAGGCTTCAGAAGCGTCACCGCCGGCAAGTCGAGCGGAAGGCGCGAGACGGGCCTGATGCGCGAGCGCACCGCCACGAAGGCGATCACGCTGTATCCCACGGCCGCCGCGCACAGCAGCAGCCCCAGGATATTGATCCACGAGTAAGTCATTGGCATCGCGTAATCGGGCTTCCGCGCAGTTGTTATCTTTGCATTGCAAAGTATCTGGATGGCTTGGCGAATGCAAGGTGTCGCAGTTTGGCGGCGCCGGGCGCGGGCCGGGTCAAGCCGGGCGATGCGTGCCCGCGGCGCTCTCCTCGGCGGCGGCCCCATCCAAGATCACTTGCTCGAGAACCTCGAGGTAGTCCAGATAGCGGCGGCGGCCGAGGGGTGTAATCCTGCAGACCGTCTGCGGGCGATGGCCGTCGTGATTCTTCGAGACGTTGACCAGCTTGGCTTCCTCCAGCACGAGCAGGTGGCGGTTCAAATTGCCGTCGGTGAGCGCGCAGAACTCCTTGAGCTCGCCGAACGCCAAACCCTTCGGGTGGGTGAGGAGCGAGGTCAGCACGGAGAGCCGCGCACGCTCGTGAATGACCCGATCGAGTCCGCCGTAGGCGAACCGAGATCGGTTGCCCGACCTGGGTTTACGCTTGTTCAATTGCATTCTCGAAACCGTATCGCATGATGGCCGCCACGAGTAGTTGACCGATCCCGAAAGGAATGCCCATCGTCCACGGCAGCAGCGTCTGCGATCTGCTTTGCAGGACCAAAGTCGCCAAGCCGGTAACAAGATACCAGACGCCGACGGCGAACGTCTGCCGCGGCAGAAAGCGGCACGAGGCGAACACACCCAGACTGAACAAGAGCTGCCACAAGCCCGGCAGCATCCACACCTCTCTAGGCGCCGCCTGCATCACCACGGCGGTGAGCAATACGCCGACCATGAGCGCCGGCAGGAACTGCTCGAGCGCGGATTGGATCATCTCGAGGGCGAGTCCAGAATGGACCCGCCGCGCGCGGACGGCCGTCTGCACGGCCACCAGGGCGAGCGATGCGAATGCGGTCGCGAACCAGACGGCGGCAAACACGGCGAAGTGCGCGCGGTCCCTCATCCAGTGCGCCTGTCCCGCGGCGACCAGCAAGGCGAGCGCGCCGCTTGCGGTGATCGAGGCGGGCCCGTAGCCGCGGAACTGGGTATCGCGCGCGACCTGGGAGCGAATCTGCTTGATTTCCGCCAGCGCTTGATTCAGGTCAGGCATGCAGCGTCTCCTGCGGAGCTCGATGGCGCTCCAACGCGGACTCGTCTGTCGCGCAAGATTCTGTGGTATATCACCGGCTTCGCCAGGTAACCCCGGCGTCGGTCGTCGTGGATTCGCGGGCGCATCGTCGTGCACTCGATTGTATCTCAAGAAACCGAACCGCCGCTGGGTTCTCGCGGCAGCACTGTGCGCGCATCGCGGCCTTCGGTCAGGCCGGCCCGCCGCTCTCTCCAGCTTTCATCTTGCTCTTCATGGCGGGCCGCAGCGTCGACGGGACGGGCGGCGGGCAGCCGGAATTCAATGGCTATTTCGGAATCCAGATACTATTGAGCAACTACGGCCGGACGCTCGCTTCCGGGCCCTGAGTTCCGGGCCGGCAGAAGCGTTGATTCGCCCGATGTTCGGGGCAAACCTTGATCGGCTCGATGTTCCGGTGACGGGATTGGGCTTATATTCCGGTTCTCAAGTCTGAATACCGCACGGGGAGAACTGCATCGTGAGTTTATTCGGCAAGGGCGGCGATCTAAATCGCCAATTCATCGCGCGTCCGGACGACGCAAAAGGCGACATTCTCTACAAGTGGCCGGATCTCACGATCCGCAGGCTCACCCAGGTGACGGTCGAGCCCGATGAGACCGCGATCTTCATCAAGGAGGGCAAAGTCGCGGGCACGCTGCCGCAAGGCCGCTCCACGCTCGACGGGGCGCTGATTCCGTTCCTCGGGGATATCGTCGACTGGGCGAGCGGCGGCAACATGTACCGCGCGGAGCTGTACTTCATCGGCACGCGCGAGTTCGTGAGTTTGCCGTTCGGCGGCCCGATCGACAACATCGAGGATCCCGAGACCGGTCTCGCGGTGGGTCTGCGAGTGTTCGGCGAATATGCGCTCACGGTGATCAATCCAGCGGCGCTCATCTTGACGCTGGTCGGCACGAGGCAGGCCTCGAATGACACGGTGACCGACTGGACGCGCGAGCAGATTCTGAAGGCATTGCGGACCGGCGTGGTGCGCAAGCTCACTGCCGAGAAATGGCCGGTGCTCGGGATCGCAGCACGCACGGCCGACATCGAATCGGCGCTGCTCGCCGACGTGCAGGCGGCCCTCACGCCCTACGGCGTCAAGGTCACGCGGCTCGGCAACGTGACCATCAGTCTCAAACCCGAGGATGAGCAAACGCTCAAGGGCCTGCGCAAAGACAGCGCCTACACGCGTCTCGCGGGCGGATTTCGCGAATACGGAATCGGCGCCGCGCTCAAAGGCATCGGCGAGGGCGCGGCGGCGGGCGGCGGCAACGGCGCTGCGGTTCTCGGTGTGGGCATGGGTCTCGGCGGCATCGTGGCCGGAGCCGGTGTTGCGCCGCCGGGCGGCGGGGCGAGCTTCGGCGGGGGCGCGGGCGTTCAACCGGGTCCGGCCGGCGGGCCGGGCGCGGCCGGCGCAGTCGCGGCCGGCGCGCTCATCTGCGCGAGCTGCCAGGCGCCGAACGCTCCGGGATCGAAATTCTGTGCGAGCTGCGGTACGGCGCTCGCGCCGAAAGCCGTTCACTGTACCCAATGCGGCTCGGCCGCTGCGCCCGGAGCGAAGTTCTGCGGCAATTGCGGGACCGCGCTCGCGACATGAGACGCGGGGCGGCGTGCCGCGCGGCGATCGCGGCCGGAGCGATCGGCGCCGGCCCAGCATTTGGCCGGGCGGGCGGC
>JBEKVP010000215.1:0-5015 GCA_049513935.1 Steroidobacteraceae bacterium | reverse complement strand
CGGAGCTCGCCTGGCACAGGCCCGCGCCTCCGAGCAGCAGCAACGCGGCCGCCAGCGAGGCCCTTGGGCCGCGGTACCGGGTCGTGATCGAGCTCAAGGTGGATTTCAAACAATCGATGGTCGCTTTCATGGCAATTTCCTCTATTAACAAATGGTTGGTAATCGAAACGCGGCGGTCCTGCTCGGGACTTTCTTTGCCGCACTAGGGAATGCGGAAAGGATGGGCGGGATGCCTCATCCCCGTCCGCCGGGATCGCTTAGATGGAGCTGGGCCTCACCGAGCACATCACGATCGTGCCGCCGTCGGGACCCCTGTCGATCGACAGCCGCCCGCCGATCGCGGCCGCTCGGTAGCGCATCGTGTGCATTCCGTGTCCGGTGCCGCGGGGCGGCCGATCGGCGATTCCAACGCCGTCGTCGGAGATCACCAGCCGGACCTCGGAGGCGTTCGAGGTGAGTTGTACGTCGATCCGGCTCGCGGCGGCGTATTTCTGCGCATTCTGGATCGCCTCCTGGGCGATCCTGAATAGATGGCTGCGATCTTCCATGGACATGTCGAGGGGCTCGTCGGCGTCCGCCTCGACGCGCACGCTGGCGCGGCCGGCCGCACCGTCCGAAGCGAGCCTCGTGAGCCCCGCGACGAGGTCTCCGTCGACGCTCGTGAGCGGCGATAACCCGTGAATGATGGAGCGGGCGGTGCCGATGCTGCGCGACATGATGTCCGCCAGCTCCTGAAACCCGGCGGCATGCTCGGAGCCCTGCCTCTGGGCGCGGGTCGCGAAGGCGAGAGCCATGAGGCTCCCGCCCGCCAGCTCCTGCCCGAGTCCGTCATGCAGCTCCTGGGCGAGCCGGCTCTGCTCGCGCGCCGCGGCGCCGATCACTTCTTTCTGCAGCTGCCTGATCTCGGTGAGATCACGCGCGGCGCAATAGACGTAATGCGCTCCCGAGATCTCGAACGCGTTGCAGGACACTTCGACGTCGACGAGCGACCCGTCCTTGCGCCGATGCAGGGACTCGAATCGCAAGCTCTCGCCGTTGATCGCTCGGGTGATGACGCTCGCGATCTTTTCCGGCGAATAGTGCGCTACCCATTCATCGGGGTGCCGGCCGATGATCTCCTCGCGCGAGTATCCGAGCTGCGCGCAGAACGAATCACTGACTTCGACCAGGCGCCCGCTGTCGTCGAGGATGTGGACGGCGTCGCCCGCGTTGCGCAAGAACAGGCGGCTGCGCTTGTTTTCTTCCAGAATTCGGACCTCGAGCTGCTTGCGCGCGGTGATGTCCAAGGCCGATACGACGACCTGCGTGACCGCCCCGCCGATGTCGTACAGCGGCACGAACGTCATCTCGGCGATGATCCGCCGCTCGCCGGCGATGCGCACGATCTCGTCGTAGCGCACCATGTTGCCTCTCACGGCGTCCGCGAGCGCGTCTCGTACGCGGGCTTGAACCTCCGCCGAGTAGCTGAACGCAGGAGTCTCCGGCAACACTTGGCCGATGATCTCATCGCGGCTCATGTTGATGGCCCTGAGCGGCGCGCGGTTGATCTCGACGATGCGTCCGTCGGCGGTGACGAGGCAGACCATGGTCTGCAGGCCGTCCAGGATGGCCCGAAGCAGTACCCCGTATTGCCGCTCGGCGCGCTGTTGCTCGGAGAGCAGCGTGGTCAATATCAGGGTCGTGCCGATCATCGCGCTGACATACGACCAGAGCGCCACGAGACCGGGCACCTCCGCGGTGGTTCTGAATGCTCCCACCTTGAAGGAATAGGCGAGTGCCTCGGTGACGGCGAGCGCGGCCGCCAGGGTGGCGGTCGGCACGAAGCCCAGGCGCAGGCAGCTCACGACGACGAGCGCGGCCGACAACGCGAGGATCGGCTCGCGCACGTCGCCGGAATCGTCGAGCAACGGCGGCGGCAGGACCACCAGTACCGCGACCAGGATCGCCATTGCGAGACACAGGCTCGCGGCGAGCTTGTGCTTGACGAGGGCGGCGAAGCTCGCACGATTCATGGCGATGAGGAGCGGCGCGAGCAGCAGCGTGCCGAAAACGTTGTTGAGCCACCATCGAACCACGTCGATCGCGCTCCACGCCAGATTGTCCGTGGGGTCGACGACCGGATACTGGATGGCCAGCATCAGCGTGCCGAGGACCGCGGGCGGAGCTTGGCCGATGATCGTCGCGCCGATGAACAGAGGAACGTCGCGCCGATGAGAGAATCGCGGATCGAACTGGCCGCGCCTCAAGATGAGGACGATCAGCAGGACGCCGAGCGGGTTGCACGCGGCAATGACCAGCGCCTCAGGGAGATCCAAGCCGCGCGAGAGCTCGAGCGCCAACCCGCCCGCAAAGACGGCTACCCATTGGACGGTTCCCCAGCGCACCATCGCCGCGGCGGCGATGCCGCCGGGCAGCATCCACAGCCCTCGGCCGCCGAGGCGCGGCAGCTCGGTGGTGGCGAGCACGCCGGTGCCGAACACCGACGCGGAGACTGCGATCAAGCGCCAGATCAGAGTCGACCTCGAAGGCGGCGAGGGGGCCGGGGAGCCGAGCCCCTCCTGACCGAGGTGACGCGCTTGGTAGGTCTTCGGAGTCTCGCCGTCGAGGATTGGATCGCTCACCGCGAATTTGCCTCGTCTTACCGGCCCGTTCGGCGGTGGATCCGCGCGGAGGCCGATCAGCCGCCATGACCGCCGAGGATTGTGGCGCGCCCCGCCGCGCCATACAAACGGTTTCAGCGGTTCGCGCGCTTTACTCGCGCGGCTTCTTTCTGGAGATTTCCTCGGCGGCGCGCAGCAGGATTTCGGCGATCCGCTCCTGTTCCTCCGCGGAACCGTTCCACGCCTCGGCCAGCGCTGATTTGAGCGCTCGGCGCGCCTTGAGGAGCGGTTTCGACCCGCGGCGATCGTCGCTTGCCGTGTCCTCGCCGGTTTCCTCGGAGCGCATGGCGCGCCGCAGATGTTCCATGCGCTCGCCGACCCGGCTGAACTGAGCGAACAGCGCGTCGGTGCTGGCACGATGCGCCTCGAGATGCTCACGGCCGAGTTCGGTGATGTGATAGAGCTTGCGAGCGCCCTGGGTCTCGACCGTGGCGTGGCCGATCTCTTCAAGATAGGTGAGCGCCGGATAAACCATCCCGGGGCTCGGGGCATAGAAGCCCTTCGAGCGCTCGTCCAGGGCCTTGATGATCTCGTACCCGTGGCGGGGTTTGTCCTCAAGGAGCCCCAGAATCAGCAGTTGCAGATCCACCGAGGAGAGCTTGCGGCCCATGCCAAACCCGCGGCCGCCGAGCTCGCCGCCATCGCGGAACCAGCCGCCGAAGCGGCCGAAGCCGCCGCCTCCCGCGTGCCTTCCGAAAGCATAGGGTCCAAACCGACGCGGCCCACCGCAGCGGTGATGCTGATGACGATGCATGGTGACGCACGCTCCTTTTTGGTATCGTAAAATCTGTCGTAAGATATACTGCCTATTATCGTACGATAGTGTCAAGTCAGATCCAGCGTGTCGAGCTTCGGGGAGCGGCGACCGGGGCTCGCGGGCGTCCGGACACTCGGAAAACCCAACGGGAGGAGTCACCCGGCGGTTGCTCAACCGACATTGACACAGACGCGCGCGCACCGCAAAATACGCGGCTCATTTTGAGGAGGGGTACCCAAGCGGCCAACGGGGGCAGACTGTAAATCTGCTGGCTTATGCCTTCGTAGGTTCGAATCCTACCCCCTCCACCAGCTGGTTGAGGGTACGGTGCCATTGGCTTTCAGCGTGTGAGTGCGGGTGTAGTTCAATGGTAGAACGTCAGCCTTCCAAGCTGATCACGTGGGTTCGATTCCCATCACCCGCTCCAAATGGATGCGGCCCACGTAGCTCAGTTGGTAGAGCACGTCCTTGGTAAGGACGAGGTCAGCGGTTCAATCCCGCTCGTGGGCTCCATATTTTTTAACTGAGAGGTACTTGCCGTGTCGAAGGGGAAGTTTGAGCGAACGAAGCCGCACGTGAACGTGGGGACGATTGGGCATGTGGACCATGGCAAGACGACCTTGACGGCGGCCTTGACGAAGGTGATGGCGGAGAAGTTTGGTGGGGAGTTCAAGGCGTACGACCAGATTGACAAGGCGCCGGAGGAGCGTGCGCGCGGGATCACGATAGCGACGGCGCACGTGGAGTATCAGAGCGAGGCGCGCCACTACGCGCATGTGGACTGTCCGGGGCACGCGGACTACGTGAAGAACATGATCACGGGGGCGGCGCAGATGGACGGGGCGATCTTGGTGGTATCGGCGGCGGACGGGCCGATGCCGCAGACGCGCGAGCACATTTTGTTGGCGCGCCAGGTGGGGGTGCCGTACATCGTGGTGTTTTTGAACAAGGCGGACATGGTGGACGATGCGGAGTTATTGGAGCTGGTGGAGCTTGAGGTGCGTGATTTACTGACGCTGTACAAGTTTCCCGGGGACAAGACGCCGATCATCACGGGTTCGGCGTTGAAGGCGCTGGAGGGGGATGGGAGCGAGATTGGGGTGCCCTCGGTGCTGCGGCTGGTCAAGGCGCTGGATGACTATATACCGGTGCCGAAGCGGGCGGTGGAGGGGGCATTTTTGATGCCGGTGGAGGATGTATTTTCGATTGCGGGCCGCGGCACGGTGGTGACGGGTCGGATCGAGCGCGGGATTGTGAAGGTGAACGACGAAGTGGAGATTGTGGGGATACGGGCGACGCAGAAGACGACGTGCACGGGGGTGGAGATGTTTCGCAAGCTTCTCGATGAGGGGCAGGCGGGGGACAACGTGGGGGTGTTGCTGCGCGGCACGAAGCGCGAGGAAGTGGAGCGCGGGCAGGTGTTGTGCAAGCCTGGGAGCATCAATCCGCACACGAAGTTTGAGGCCGAAGTGTACGTGCTGACGAAGGAGGAGGGGGGGCGGCATACGCCGTTCTTCAAGGGGTATCGGCCGCAGTTCTACTTTCGCACCACGGATGTGACGGGGGCGGTGGAGTTGCCGGAGGGCACCGAGATGGTG
>JBEKVP010000214.1:0-5051 GCA_049513935.1 Steroidobacteraceae bacterium | reverse complement strand
AGCGATCCGGCCGGCGACGGCTACGTGCAGGGTGATGCGTACCCGAAGGGCGGCTGGAGGCCGCGCGAGGGTGTGCAGCGGGGCAGCGTCATGGACACCGATTATCCCGGTGACCCGCTCACCCCCGGGGTGGGCGCCACGGCGCAGGCCAAGCGGCTCGCACTGAAAGACGCGCGCACGATCCAGAAGATCCCGGTGCTGCCGATCTCCTGGGGCGATGCACTGCCGCTGCTCTCGGCGCTCGCGGGTCCCGTGGCGCCGGCCAGGTGGCGCGGCGCGCTCGCGATCACCTATCGAGTAGGCCCGGGTCCCGCCGTGGTGCATCTCAAGGTGAGCTCGAACTGGGACTTGAAGCCGATCTACGATGTGATCGCGAGGCTGCACGGGGCGCGCGACGAAGATCAATGGGTGATTCGCGGCAATCACCACGACGCGTGGGTCAACGGCGCCGACGATCCGATCGCCGGGCAGGCGGCAATGCTCGAGGAAGCGCGCGTCATGGGCGAATTGCACGCCCAGGGCTGGAAGCCGGCGCGCACCATCATCTATTGCGCGTGGGACGGTGAGGAGCCGGGCCTCTTGGGCTCGGTCGAATGGGTAGAGACACATCTCGATGAGCTGCAGCAGCATGCGGTGGCCTATATCAATTCGGACACCAACGAGCGCGGCTTCATGCTGCCCGGCGGCACTCAGGATTTGCAGCGCTTCATCAGCGGCGTCGCGCGCGCCGTGGACGATCCGGAAACCCATCTGTCGGTTTACGAGCGCTCGCACCTGTACAGCATCGCCGCAGCGAAGAGTGCCGAGGAGCGCAACGAGGTGCGCAAGCGCGCCGATCTCGAGGTGACCGCGCTCGGCGACGGATCGGATTACACCGCTTTCCAGGACTATGCCGGCATCTCCACGCTGAGCGTCGAGTTCGACGACGAAGACGACGGTACGCAGTACCACTCGATCTACGATGATTTCTACTGGTACACACATTTCGTCGACACCGACTTCGCCTATGGCCGGGCGCTGTCACAAACGGCCGGAACGGCGATCATGCGTCTCGCCGATGCCGACTTGATCCCGGTCGACTACGTGCCGCAGGCGGACGCGATCGCCAAGTACGAGGCTGATCTCGAGAAGCTGGTGAAGGACAAGCAGGACGAGTTCAAGGAGCGGAATCTCGAGCTCGAGGAGGGCGTGTTCAAGGCGACCCGCGACCCGCACCGCCCGCTTTTGCCGCCGCCCGCCGAGACCGTGCCGCCGTTCATCAATTTTGCCCCCCTGAAGAACGCTCTCGCCGTGCTCAGGCGAAGCGCCGAGCGCTACTCCGAGGCGCTCGCAAGCTTTGAGCGCAAAGGCTCTCCGGCGCTCCCGCACGAATCGCTCGCGCTCGTCAATGCCGACCTCCTGCGCGTGTCGCGGCTGTTTCTCAACCAGAAGGGCCTGCCGGAGCGCCCCTGGTTCAAGAACCAGGTCTACGCACCGGGCGCCTATACGGGCTATGGCGCCAAGCCGATCGCGGCGGTGCGCGAATACATGGATGAGAAGCGCTGGCGAGAGGCCGAGGCGCAGGTTCCGCAGGTGGCCCAGGTGCTCGAGGCGGCGGCGGCCGGGATCAGCAAGGCGGCCGAGGATTTTGAGAACGAGTTAACACGCGTGCACTGACATCGGGAGCGGGTAGGCACTCCGGACGCTGCGGAGGCTCGAGTGGCCGCCGCGGAAGACAGGAACCATCTCACCCTAGCGTAGTTCGGCCCGAACAACTGTGAACTCCGCTTCAGTTTTGGATGCCGGGCATCGCTATGCTGCGAGGATGAGCATCGATGCCCTCAAACCGGCCGCACAGCGAATTTTGCTGATCGACGACAATGTCTCGATTCACGGCGACTTTCGCAAGGTATTGGGAATCGAGGGCGGGGACGCCGCGCAAGCAGAGCTCGCCGTCCTGGAAGCCGACATCTTCGGCGACACGCGCGCCACGGGCTCGCGCCCGAACTTTGAGGTCCATTCCGCCTATCAGGGACAGGAAGGAGTCGAAATGGCGCGTGCCGCGGTTGCCGAGGGCCGGCCCTATGCGATGGCGTTCGTCGACATGCGCATGCCGCCGGGATGGGACGGCCTGAAGACCATCGAGCACCTGTGGCAGGTCGACCCCGACGTGCAGGTCGTGATCTGCTCCGCGCACACCGATTACGACTGGTCGGAGGTGGTAGCGCGCCTCCACCACTCGGACAAGCTTCTCGTGCTGCGCAAGCCGGCCGAGCCCATCGAGGTCCTGCAGTGCGCAACCGCGCTCACCCGCAAATGGCAGAACGAGCGGCTGGTGCGCGAGCAGATGGAGCGCCTCGAGCAAGTCATCAACGTGCGCACTCGCGGCCTGGAGGCGGCGAACCGCCAGTTGCGCCACCTCGCCACTCACGATGCGCTCACCGGCCTTCCGAATCGCGTGCTGCTCGACGATCGCCTGGCGCAGGCCCTCGCGCACGCCGAGCGCGACGGGCGCTCGTTTGCGCTCATGGTCTGCGATCTCGACCGGTTCAAGCTGGTCAACGACTCCTTGGGACACAGCGCGGGCGATGAGCTGCTCCAGGAAGTCGCGCGCCGTTTGACCGGCCTCGTGCGCTCGGTCGACACCGTGGCACGCCTGGGCGGCGATGAGTTCGTGTTTCTGATCAGCTCCATCAATCATCCCGACGACGCCAAGAAGCTCGCGAACCGCGCCATCGAGGCGCTGCAGGTTCCGGTGCGCATCGCCGGGATCGACGTACACACCTCGCCGAGCATCGGGATCGCGTTCTATCCGCACGACGGCAACACCATCGAGGCCCTGACGGCGCACGCCGACGCCGCCATGTACTGCGCCAAGCAGCGCGGCCGCGGCAGCGTCCAATGCTTCGAGGGCGGCATGAGCGTGGGCCTGGAGGACCGCGTGCAGCTCGAGAGCGATCTGCACAACGCCATCGCACTCAAGCAGTTCGAGCTTTACTATCAGCCCAAGGTGCAGACGAACACCGGCGCGGTGCGCAGCGCCGAGGCGCTCATCCGCTGGGTCCATCCGACGCGCGGCTTGATCTCCCCCGACGGCTTCATTCCCCTCGCCGAGGAATGCGGACTGATCGGCGCCATCGGCGAATGGGTCGTGCGCGAGGCTTGCCGCCAGGCGCGCACCTGGCAGGATCAAGGTCTGGCGCCGATGCGCGTTTCGGTGAATCTCTCGCCCTCGCAGTTCCGCGGCAGCGGCTTGATTCACAGCGTCCGCCGCGCGCTCGAGGAGGTCGGACTCGATCCCTGTTATTTGGAAGTGGAGCTCACCGAGAGCGCGGTGATGAGCGATCCCGAGGAGTCGATCGGGATCCTCGAGCAGCTCTCCTCCATGGGTGTGCTGGTGTCGGTCGACGATTTCGGCACGGGATACTCGAGTATGAGCTATCTGCGGCGCTTGCCGATCGACAAGCTCAAGATCGACCGGGTGTTCATCAACGAAATAGCGAGCCGCCCGGAGGACGCATCGATCGTCCGCGCCATCGTCTCCTTGGCGCACAGCTTGCGCCTCAAAGTGGTGGCCGAGGGTGTCGAGACACCGGCGCAGCTCGACTTCCTGAAGGCCGTGGGCTGCGACGAATATCAGGGGTATCACTTCAGCAGACCGCTGCCCGCCACCGAGTTCGAGCGAATCATCCGTGAAAAGGCGGAGGGGCAGCCGCTCACCCAGGACGAGGCGACGCGCACGCACAGCAAGCTCGCGGCCTACCGCCGCGGATGACAGTCCGGGCAGCGGAGAGCGCACCCACGAGATGGCTGCAAACGAGGCATTGATTCGCGTTGGCGCCGCACCAGGCGGCGGGTTACGCTAGCCATCGCGGCGCGGGAGGGGTATTCGGAGGAGGAGTCATGCCGAGAGCAACGGCCATCGTGCAGGTCAAGAACGATCGGCTGATTGTCACCGAATGGCGCTTTCAACCGGGCGAGGACACCGGTTATCACGTGCATGCGCATGATTATGTGGTGGTGCCGATCACCAGCGGCTTCCTACGCCTGGAAGAGACCTCCGGTACGCGCGACGTACGGCTCGAAGCGGGCGCCTCGTATGCGCGCTCGGCCGGCGTCGCGCACAACGTGATCAATCCGAACGCCCACGAATTCCGCTTCGTCGAGATCGAGCTGATCTAGAGCGGCCGTTGACAACGCCCACCGGTCGGGTTAATACTTCACCTTGTGGTGAACTATAACGCGCAAACCCGGGCAGCCGCGAGGAAGGCTGGCGCGGGCGCGGGATGAACTGATGCAGCATCTTAAGGATTCACCGTGATCACATTGTGCGCGTTTCGTTGGGTGCCACCCTTTGCTCAGGGATTGGTGCGCGATTTGCGCGTGCGCTGGGCGCTCGAGGAGGCAGACATTCCCTACCGGGAGCGGCTGATCGAGGCGCAGGATCAGGCGACGGCGGCTTACCGGGCACTGCAGCCGTTCGGTCAAGTGCCCGCGATCGAGACCGAGGAGCTGAGGCTGTTCGAATCGGGCGCCATCGTGCTCTTTATCGCCGAGCAGTCCGAGGCGCTGATGCCGCGCGATGCGAAGGGACGCGCCCGCACCAGCGCCTGGGTGTTCGCCGCGCTCAACTCGGTGGAGCCGCAGATTCAGAGTCTCGTCGAACTCGACTTCTTCCACACGCAGGAGAGCTGGGCGGCGGCGCGGCGTCCCGGGGTGCTGGAACGGGTAGAAAAGCGGCTCTCGGCGCTCGAGGATTGGCTCGGCGAGCGGCCCTACCTCGAGGAGCGTTTTACCGCGGCGGATCTCATGATGAGCACCGTGCTGCGCATCCTGCGCCACACCGACCTGGTCTCACGGCGGCCGGTGCTCAAGGCGTACCATGAGCGCTGTGAGCAGCGCCCCGCTTTTCGCAAGGCGCTCGCAGATCACTTGCGGCCGTTCGCCTCCGCCGCTTGAGCCGGCGCGCAGCGGCCAAAGGCCGCGGAGCGAACGCGTCACGGGTACTTGTCTTGCACCACGCCCCGAACGAGATGGGTGTCGTAGACCAGCACGATGGAGGCAATGCGCCC
>JBEKVP010000213.1:0-5054 GCA_049513935.1 Steroidobacteraceae bacterium | reverse complement strand
CGACGGTGTGCTCTCGCTGCAATTGCGCGGCGACGGCTTCGTGCATCTCATGCTCGCCCAGTGCACCAGCGGACTCGGCGTGCGGGGATTGGCCCGCTACCAGGAGGCGGGGGGCGGGGAGGGCGGAGCGCCGCCCGGCGGATCGCCGCCCGGCGGATCGCAGACCGGCGGATCGCAGACCGGCATCAACGATCTGATCGGCGCGGGGAACCTCACCGTCACGCTCGAGACCGATGACGGCGCGCAGCGCTACCAGGGCATCGTGCCCATCAGCGGCGCGCGCCTGGCCGATTCGCTGCAGGTCTACTTCGAGAATTCCGAGCAGCTCCCCACGCGGCTGTGGCTGTACGCGGACGGCCTCGGCGCCTCGGGGATGCTGTTACAGCGGTTGCCGGGCGGCGGCGGTGCGCGCGCGGACGCGGCGGCCGTCGACGACGCCTGGCGGCGCGTACAGCTGATCGGCGATACGCTGACGCGCGAGGAGCTGCGCACACTGACGGATGCACAGATCCTGCACCGGCTGTTCAACGAGGATGATCTGCGTCTGTTCGAGCCTTCGCCGGTGTATTTCAGGTGCCGCTGCTCGCGCGAGCGCGTCGCGGGCATGCTGCAGGGGCTGGGCGAGGCCGAGACGCGCTCGATCCTGGCGGAACGCGGCGAGGTTGAGGTGCGCTGTGACTTCTGCAATCGCGCCTACGTGTTCGACGCCGTGGACGTCGGCCGGATCTTCAATGCCGGCGCCACGAGTCTCGGCGGCAGCTCGGTTCACTGACTCGACGCGGCGCTGGCTCGCCCTCGCGCTGGCGGCGGGGTGGGGGCTCGCGCCCGCCGGCGAGGCGTGTGCCGGCGAGGCGCGTGCCGGCGAGGCGCCGTTCTACGCGGAGTCGTTCGATAAAGTCCCGTCGGCGGCGGCGCTCCGTGCCCTCGGCCGCGTGCTCTTCTTCGATCCGTCGCTCTCGGCTTCCGGCAAGATGGCGTGCGCGACTTGCCACGACCCGGCGCACGCCTTCTCACCCGCAAACGGCTCGCCCGTGCAACGCGGCGGCGCCAGCGACCCGCGCGCCGGGCTGCGCGCCGTGCCGTCGTTGACGTACGCGCAGAACGTGCCGCCATTCACCGAGCATTCCTTCGATTCCGAAGGGGACGACGGCATCGATCAGGGGCCGGCGGGCGGGCGCAACTGGGACGGCCGCTCGCAGTCCGCACACGACCAGGCGCGCGTGCCGCTGTTCTCGCCGTACGAAATGGCGAATCCGGGTCCCGACGCGATCGTCGACAAGGTGCGCCGCGCGCCCTACGCGGCGCAATTGCGCGCGGCGTTCGGCGATGGCGTGTTCTCGGACCCGGCGCTGGTATTCAAAGGCGTGCTGCTCGCGCTCGAGACGTTCCAGCAGACTCCCGAGGCGTTCTATCCCTACACCAGCAAGTACGACGCGTACTTGCGCCGCGAGGCGGTGCTGTCTCGGCAGGAGGCGCGCGGGCTCGACGCTTTCAACGATCCGGCCAAGGGAAATTGCGCACGCTGTCATCCGAGCGCAATCCGCGAAGGTGCGTTCCCGCAGTTCACGGATTTCGGCTACGCCGCGCTGGGTGGGCCGCGCAACATGGCGCTCCCTGCGAACGCCGATCCGCGCTACCACGATCTCGGGTTGTGCGGGCCGCTCCGTACCGACCTCAAAGAGGTCCGGGCGTACTGCGGCTTGTTCCGCACGCCGTCGCTGCGCAATGTTGCGCTCAAGCAGTCCTATTTTCACAACGGCGTCTTTCACCGGCTCGAGGACGTCGTGCGCTTCTATGCCGAGCGCGACACGGCGCCGCAAAAGTGGTACCCACACGCGCCCGGCGGCGGGGTGGCGAAGTTCGACGATCTCCCGGCGCAGTACTGGAGCAATCTCGACAGCCAGCCGCCCCTCGACCGGCACCGGGGCGAGAGGCCCGCCATGACCAAGGCCGACATTCGCGACATCGTCGCGTTCCTGAAGACGCTCACCGACGGTTATGCGCAACGCCGCGAGCTGCGCGCGCCAGCTTCCGCGAGCCGCTGATCGCACGCCGATCGATGCTCGGGCGCCGATCCGTGGTAGTTTCCGCAGCCTCCATACCCGATGAGGTCCCGCGATGAGGCCATTGATCCCTTCCTTCGGCGCGCCGCTGGCGTGGGTCGCGGTCGCGTCGTTCATCGTCGGCGCGCCCGTGCGGGCCGATGTGCCCATTCACACGTACGGTGCGCTCGTGATCTCGCCCGCCGGCGATCGCATCGCGAGCGTCGAAGGCCGGCAGTCCCTCGAGAGCGCGGACACGCCGCACGGCGCGGTGGTGATCCGCGCCGCGCGCGACGGCCGCATCCTGCGAACCATCGATCCCTGCCTGACCTTAACCTACAGCGCGCTCGCCTGGTCGGCGGACGGTCTGAGTCTCGCGTTCCTGGGGAGCGACGCGAAGGCGGGGACAGTGCAGGTTCTCATCGATCGCGACGGCCAGGAGAAATCGCTCGCGACCCTGCAGGGGGTCGCGAATACGTTGCGCTTTTCGCCCGACGGACAATCGCTCGCGCTGCTCGCCACGGTGGCCGCGAAGAAGAAGATCGGCGCGCTCGAGGCGGGCGCTCCGCAGGTGGGCGACATCGGCTCATCGCCCGATGAGCAGCGGATCGCGGTGGTGCCGGTGGCCGGCGGCGAGCCGAGCTTCGCGAGCCCGGAGGACACGTTCGTCTACGAGTACGACTGGATGCCCGACGGGCGCGGTTTCGTCGGCACCGCCGCCAAGGGCGACGGCGATGATAACTGGTGGCTCGCCGAGCTCGATGCGTTCGACCGGGCCACGGGGACGCCGCGCATCATCGCGAGGAACGAGTGGGCGAAGTATCAGATGACCATGCCGCGCATCGCGCCGGACGGCAAGAGCGCCGTGTTCGTCGGCGGCATCATGAGCGACTTCGGCCCCGTGGGCGGCGAAATCTACGAAGTGCCGCTTTCGGGCGGCACCCCCACCAGCCTCACGCCGGGCTTTCGCGGCTCATTCAATGCGCTCATCGTTCGCGGATCGCATCTTTACGCGACGGGGATCCTCGTCGATCACGCCGCGCTGATGGCGATCGAGCCTGCCCGTCACGGGGTGCGCACGCTCTGGAGCGAGGAGGTCACGGCCGCGGCGGCGGACGGCGCGTTCAGTTTGAGCGCGGATGGCCGCGCGGTGGCGAGTGTGATCGAGGACTTCGGCCACGCACCGAAGATCCTCGCCGGGCCGGTCGAGCGAATGGTGCCGGTTACGCATGACAATGAGGCGCTTACCGTCGAGCTCGAAACCAAGAGCGTGCATTGGCAGAACGAGGGCTACGAGGTGCAGGGCTGGCTCGTCGGGCCGAAGCAGCGTCCGGCGGGCAAGCTCTACCCCATGATCGTGCACGTCCATGGCGGGCCGAGCGCGGCCGTACTGCCGATCTTCGGCACGGACTACTCTCTGTACACGACGATCCACGAGTGGGTGGAGCGCGGCTACTACATCTTCATGCCCAATCCGCGCGGCAGCTTCGGCCAGGGCGACGCCTTCGCGCGCGCCAACATCCGCGATTTCGGCGGCGGCGATTTCCGCGACATCCTGACCGGCATCGATGCGGCGGAGAAGCTCGCGCCGATCGACGAGCATCGGCTCGGCATCCATGGCCACAGCTACGGCGGCTTCATGGTGATGTGGACGGTCGCGCACACCGATCGGTTCCGCACCGCCGTCGCGGGCGCGGGCATATCCGACTGGACCAGCTACTACGGCCTCAACGGCGTAGATACCTGGATGCTGCCCTTCTTCGGCGTGCCCATGTACGATGCGCCGGATCTGTATCGCCCGTTCTCGCCGCTCGAGACCATCAAACGGGTGAAGACGCCGACCCTTCTTTACACGGGCGAGTACGACGTCGAGGTGCCCGCCGAGCAATCGTTCGAGTTCTGGCATGCGCTCAAGTTCGTGGGGGTGCCCACGGATCTGCACGTGTATTCGGGCGAGGGTCACCTCATCCAACAAGCGCCGCATATCCGGGACCTCCGACAGCGGTTGCCTGACTGGTTCGACCGGTACCTTAAGCCCTGAACGACGCGGGCGGCTCGTACGTCCGCCGGCGGCGCAGCGCGATTTGCAGAGAGGCGCGCCCCCTGCTAAAACCTTGTTCAACGGTTTTACAACAACAGGGGATGTCATGCAGCTGCTCAAGCGGGTTTTGCTCTGCCTGATGGCCGTCGCCTTCGGCGCCGGCTCCGTACTCGCCGCCGATGCCACCGACACCGATACCGCCGCCGCGGCACGCAACGAGCTCGCAGAGATCGTGGTCACGGCCGAGAAGCGCGCGTCGACCGTGCAGGAGACGCCGATCAGCATGACCGCCCTCTCGGGCGACGCTCTGCAGCAGCAGGGGATCGTCGACCTGCAGGGGATCATTCACGAGGTGCCGGGCATCTCGATGCGCACCGCAGGACCCGGCCAGACCGAGCTCGAGATGCGCGGACTCTCCTCCTCCGGGGGATCGTCCGCGACGGTCGGCTATTATCTCGATGACTATCCGCTGACGCCCCCTGCCGCGGCGCTGAACGGCAAGGTCGTCCTCGACCCGGATCTGTTCGATTTGAACCGCGTCGAGGTGCTGCGCGGTCCGCAGGGAACCTTGTACGGCTCGGGCTCCATGGGCGGCACGGTGAAGCTCGTCACCAATGCGCCGAATCTCAAGGAGTTCGAGGGGGAGGCCGAGGGCATCGGCTCGGGCACTACCGGCGGGGGCTTGAATTACACCGGCAATCTCATGCTCAACATCCCGCTGATCGCGGACACGGTGGCCCTGCGGCTGGTGGGCACCGACAAGTATGTCGACGGCTGGATCAAGCGCATCGTGGAGCAGGGCGACTTTCCGGTGCCGACCGGCCCGGGACCGTGCGGGGCGGGCTGGCCGGGCTGCACGCGCGGCAACGTGCTCGCGGCGACCCCGACGGCGGTGGTGCCGCGCGTCAACTGGGAGCGCCTGCAGGGCGGACGTGCGGAGCTCCTCGCGCAGCCCTCCGATGCCCTCAAGA
>JBEKVP010000212.1:0-5138 GCA_049513935.1 Steroidobacteraceae bacterium | reverse complement strand
GCGGGCCGCCCGGTCCCCGTGCGCGACGAGACCAAGCACTTCAAGCTGATCGGTACGACCGGAACTGGCAAAAGCACTGCCATCCAGGAGATTCTCGGATCCGCTCTCGCGCGCGGCGATCGTGCTGTCGTTGCCGACCCCGACGGCGGTTACATGAATCGATTCTACGATCCGGCCCGAGGCGACGTGGTACTCAATCCGTTCGATGAGCGTTCCGTGAGATGGGATCTTTTCGCCGAAATCAAAACCGGCTACGACGTCGATCAATTGGCGCGCTCCCTCATTCCCGATCACGAGGGCGCGGACCGAAGCTGGCGCGGCTACGCCCGCACGTTCTTCTCCGCCGTCACGCGTCAAGCGCGCGATGCGGGCGTCACCGACGTGGGCGAGCTTTATCGGCTGCTGGTGATCGCGGACGTGAGGGAACTGCGCGAGCTGGTCCACGCGACGCCCGCGCAACCGTTTTTGGAGGAGCACAACCTGCGCATGTTCGACTCGATCCGCTCGGTCGCGAGCTCGGCGGTCGGCGCGCTCGAGCACGTCGCGTATCAGCGCGGAGCGGGCTTCTCCGTGCGCGAGTGGGTGGCAGACGAGCGGCCCGGCGTGCTCTTCATGCCCTACAAGGCCGGACAGATCGCCGCCCTGCGATCGGCGATCTCGGGGTGGATGCGACTCGCCATCTTCGAGACCATGGACCGGACCGAGGAGACCGACGAGGAATCGGGGCGCGGCGCGCGTCGGCTCTGGTACGTCGTCGACGAGCTGGACGCTCTGGGGCAGATCGACGGGCTCAAGGATGCGCTCGCCCGGCTTCGAAAATTCGGCGGAAGGTGCGTGTTGGGCTTCCAGTCGATTGCGCAGGTTTCAAGTACGTACGGTCAGGGTGAAGCACACACAATCGTTGAAAATTGCGGAAACACGCTCATTCTGCGCTGCTCCGCCAGCGAGGGAGGCGGAACCGCGCGGTTCGCCTCGCAGCTCATCGGCGAGCGCGAGGTCCTGCGGACGACGGTATCGAGAAGCCGCAGATATTCCGAGATGATCGGGTCGGTTTCCCATAGCGAGCACTTGAGTGTCGAGTCGGCGGTGCTGGCTTCCGAGATCGAGCGGTTGCCGGATCTGCACGGCTATTTGAAATACGCATCGGGACGGGACTGGGAACAGGTTCAACTCTCGGTCAAGCGGACCTGGGAGCAGTACAGGTCTCAGACGGCGTCAGCGTCGGCGTCGGCGTCAGCATCAGCATCGGCGCCGTCGCGCATCGCGCCGGCCGCGACCAGGACGCGCGAGGGGCACGTACGTGAGTGAGCGGCCCGCGGCGATGGACGAAACCACCATGAAATTCGGCCTTCTGATGGAAAGCGCGCAAGCGTATCAGAAGCTCGCGGAGACGCACCTCGAACGGCTGCGCGCGCACACGCAGGATCTGGACGGGGTGGTGCGCGAAGAGATCCGCCGTACGCTCGTCGAGGAGCTCCGCGAGCTCACCGCCGAGAGCAATCGAGCGGCACATGCGCTGCGCGCCATGAAACGCGCCGCGGGCATGCGCGGCCTCATCTTGAGCGCAGCGGCGGCAACGCTCTCGACCGCCGCACCCTTCGCCATCGCACGCTGGGTCCTCCCTAGCCCTGATCAGATCGATGCCCTGCGCGCCCGCCGCGATCAACTCGCCGCGAACGTTTCCCGGCTCGAGCAGCAAGGGGGCCGGATCGAGTGGCGCCGCTGCGGGGAGTCGGCCCGATTGTGCGTGCATGTCGACCGCACCGCCCCCGTCTACGGCGACAAAGGCGACTATTTCGTCGTCAAGGGATATTGAGCATGCCGGGCATACCAGCGCTTGATTCAGTGCTCGGAACGGGCGCGGTGTTCGGGATTGCGGCCGCCACGCTGGCCACTCTCGCGCTGGTGCGAGCGAGGCGGCGAATCGCGCCGGAAATATACAAACGCGGCGTAGTGTTGAAGGATGCGGTCGGGTGGCGCCGGCGCATCGCTCGAGGCGCAGCCCCGAGCTCATTGACTCTCGCAGGGGTGCCGATCGCCGAGCGCGATGAGACCAAGCATTTCAAGCTCATCGGCACGACCGGCACTGGAAAGTCGACGGCTATACGGGAGCTTCTGGGTGGGGCCTTGAACCGCGGCGACCGGGCCGTGGTGGCAGACCCCGATGGCGGCTATTGCGGTCGATTCTTCAATCGATATCGCGGAGACGTCGTATTGAATCCCTTCGAACCCTCATCGGTGAAGTGGGATCCGCTGGCAGAGATCCAAAGCTCCTACGATGCCGCCGAGCTGGCAAGCGGGCTGATTCCATCGAGCAGCGACCCGGGCGCCAATGAATGGCGCGCGTACGCGCGCACGTTCCTCGCCGCCGTCCTCAAGCGTTGCCGCGAATTGAATCGGAAGGACTCGAGCGAGCTATGGCGGCTGCTCGCCGTCGCATCTGGCGAGGAGCTTCAGCCCTTGGTCGCGGGGACGCCGGCGCAGCCGTTCCTCGAGCTGGAGAACGCCCGGATGTTCGGCTCCATTCGCGCAGTGGCCGTATCGGCGATCGCGGCTTTCGAGCACGTGCAAGCACAGCGGGCGGCGCCGTTTGCCGTGCGGCACTGGGTACGGTGCGGGCCCTCCTCAGGAGCATTGTTCATTCCCTACAGGGCGAACCAGATCGCGGCGCTCAAATCCATGATTGCCACCTGGGTGCGCCTCGCCATCTTCGAGGCCTTGAGCGGCGCGGAAAACAAGGACCAGCACCTGTGGTTCGTCATGGACGAACTGGACGCGCTCGGGGCGATCGATGGACTCAAGGACGCGCTCGCCAGGCTTCGCAAATTCGGCGGCCGTTGCGTCCTGGGCTTCCAATCGCTTGCGCAAGTCTCCAGCACCTATGGCCTCGATGCGCAAACCCTCGTCGAGAACTGCGGCAACACGCTGATTTTGCGCTGCTCCGCCAGCGAGAACGGCGGGACCTCGCAATTCGCGTCCCGGCTCATCGGGGAGCGGGAAGTCGTGCGCCAGCAGGTCTCCCGCGGCAGCGACCGGGAGTCCGCTTTCTCCCTGCGCGGTTCACGCCGCTCCGAAAGCACCAGCCGGCAACACGTGACGGAGGCGGCGGTCATGCCTTCGCAAATCGAACAATTGCCCGATTTCGGTGGCTATCTGAAAACTGCTTCATCGCGGGCTTGGCTCCGGGTCTCCTTCGGCCCGAAGCAATCCTGGACAGGGTGAAACCATGCCGAATCCCCATTCCGACAGCGTCAACGTCCGCTCGAAGGGTTACTGGATAGCCCGCACGGCGGGCGGCTGCTCTCACTGTGGCTTGAAGACCGGCCTGGTCGCGCTGGTCCTACCACCGTTCCACGAGGCGCTGTCCCTTGCCGAGGAAGAACAGGGCGGACCGGAAGCCGATTCCTGGGACCCGGTTCCGTGCAGCGCCTTCCTGTTCCATGTCGACTATCTCCCGGACGACGTCCAGCGGCGTTTGCAGGGCTTTTCCAAAACATACCGGCCGGCGGTGAGCGCAGCCGCGCAAGGGTCGTATTGGGCGAATCATTGCGAGCACTGCGGATCGCTTCAAGAAGATCACGGCCTCTTCTGTGAGCCCGAAGGTGCGTTCCTTCCGGTCGACGCGGCGAGCGCGAGCGTCATCGAGCTCGCGCACATCGACGAGCCGTTCGAGGCTGCCGCGGGAGGGTATGCCTGCGAGCCTCAGTATCTCGAGCGCATGATTCGGGCGTAGCGGCTCGTGGCCACCTATCACTTGAATCTGAAGATCTTCAGCCGCTCGACCGGAAGCAATGCGCCGAGCGCCGCTGCATACCGCGCCGGCGAGCGCATTCGCGACGAGCGCAGCGGACGCATCCACGATCACTCCGATCGCGAGGACGTGCTGCACAAGGAGATCATGCTGCCGAGCCGATTTGCCGGCACGCAAATGGATTGGGCGCGGGACCGGGCCAGCCTCTGGAACGCCGCCGAGGCGGCCGAGAAGCGCAAGAATTCGCGGGTGGCGCGCGAGTACACGGTCGCGCTCCCGGTGGAGCTCAATGCGAATCAGCGCCTTCTCCTGGTCCGAGGGTTCGCGCAGGAGCTTGCAGATCTCTATCGATTCGCCGTGGATCTCGCCGTACACGCGCCGCGCGACTATCCGGGAAGCGATCCGCGCAACTTTCATGCGCACCTGCTGGCGACCACTCGGGAGGTGACGGCCGAAGGACTGGCCGCAAAGACCACACTCGAGCTCAACGACTCGGCCCGGCGCCGGTTGGGCTTGAGTCCCGCCATCAACGAGCTGATTCGCGTGCGCGAGCGTTGGGCGACGCTGACCAACCAGGCTCTGCATGACGCTCATGTGTCGGCGCGAATCGACCATCGGACCCTTAAGGCGCAGGGGATCGACCGCGAGCCCGTTCAATGGAGGCCGAGAGTGTCCTACGACCTCGAGCGGCGCGATGCCCGCGAATCCGAGACCGAGCATCGAAGAGAAGAGATCCGCGAGAGTCCGCGTGGAGCGACGGATCTCGAGGAGATGCGCCGACAGGCGCGGGAAAAGTGGCTGCGCACGCGGCTTGAGTCGAGAGAGCGCGACGCATCGAGCGGCCGGGGACAGGCCCGCGATGACGATCTCAGCCGTTAGCGGCGGCGAGGTGCATCGCGCGGTGGAGCCGCGGGAGCGGCGCGGAGCCCTGGCAGGCGTGTGACCGACCATTGCAGTAATATCCCCAACCGCTCAACATCGCGCACCGCGCGCCGATAAGGTGGGAAAGGGCCTGATGACAATGAAGACCTCTACGACATCCGAAGCCGTCGGTGCACCGTCGTTGACAGGTGTCAGCCCCGAGCTTTTCGCAATTCACAACGGCGCCCGTTACCGAACGCCGATCGATCTCCAGATGACGCCGGACGGTGCGGCGCATTATCTGGTGGTGGGGGGTTGCCTTGCAGAGGCCATCCCTCAAGTCGGATCGATGATCAACAATGCCTACCAGGGCGACTTCATTTTGCTGAACAACTTTGACGCCTTCCCGGAGCTTCCGGCGGATCAGGCTTCAAAATACGATTTCCAGATCATTCATATTCCGCTCCGTACGATCCTGGGAAGCGCCTATTTTCGACTTCCCGATAGCGTGCAAAGCCACGAGGAA
>JBEKVP010000211.1:0-5140 GCA_049513935.1 Steroidobacteraceae bacterium | reverse complement strand
CTACGGGCGTCTCGGCCGTGGGGGGGCGTCGGCGCGCCGGAGAACCGGGCGAACGAGTCCGCCGCCTTGCGGAGCTCGCTCGCGCGATTTTTGAAGAGCTAGTCCTTGCCGATCAGGATTTCAGAGAAGCGCGAAAGCCACGAGGTGCGCCAGCCTTCGACCTTGAGCTGCTCGTTCTTCGGCTTCGGCTGCCGCTTTGACTCGGAGAGAAGATCTTTCGGCAGACTGATTTGAAAGGTTCCCGTCATTGATTTGTCGACCATGCAAAACTCCAGCGAGGTTCTAAATTCGGCGACCAGCGTATCGAGCGCAACGCGTCCGCGGATGCGACGCGCTGCACGCTATTCAATTCCATCTTTGGCGTACGAGGAACTCGTCGCCATCGAGCGACGGAAGGACCTTTGCCATAATCCCTGGACCGTATGAAGAAGCAGAAAGTTGCGTAGCAGCCCGCAGAATTGTTATGAGGCGATCCGATCGCCGCTGGGCTCGCGCGGCTCGCCGCGTTCGGCGTTGTAAATATTGCAGTGGGCGCGTGCGGGCTTGCGAATCACGTCCACTGAGACCTCTGCGGCACGCCCTCGTCGATGGCGTAGTAGTCGGACTTGTCCTCGACGAATATGTGCTCGGCCAGCTTAAGTCCCGTGGGCAGATCGAGCGTGCCGGCCGCGATGGAGGTGCGGTTTTCGCCTTCGGGTTTCCAGAACAGGTTTCCGCCGCAGACGCGGCAGAATCCCCGTTCCGCGCTCGGCGAGGACCGATACCAGGCCAGAGTGGCCGACGAGGTCAAGACGAGGTCCTCCGTCGCTACGCTGGTCATGGCGGAATGATGCCCGCTGGTGCGGCGGCACTGCGAGCAGTGGCAGGCGATCACTGCGCGCAGGGCGCCGCGGACGGAATAGCGTACGCCGCCGCACAGGCAGCCGCCCGTGTGCGCGGTCTCGGGTAAGTTCATTTCGCAACTCCCATCGGAAACCGGGCCGCTCACCCCCCCACGGTGGGTAGCGTGAACACGAATCGCGCGCCGCCGCCCGGCCTTTGCATGGCGGCGATGTACCCCCCGTGCGCGTCGATGATCGCTTTGCAGATCGCGAGGCCCAATCCCGCGCCTCCCGGACCGCCGGTCTCGGTGTCGCCCCGCTGGAACTTCGCGAACAACCGCTCCGGAGGCCCGGGCGGAAGCCCCGGCCCGTTGTCATCGACGACGACACGCACGGCGCCATCCTCGATTCCGGCGGAGATCGTGATGCGCGTTCCCGGCGGCGTGTGCTTGATGGCGTTTTCCAACAAATTGACCAAGACCCGCGCGACCAGTCCCGAGTCGACGTTGACTTGCGGAAGGTTGGCGGGCAGCGCCACTTCCACGGGATGCGCCGCGAGCCGCCCCTCGAGCCGCGCCAGGGCAGTGTCGACCAGCGTCTCGACGTTCTGCCAGCCGCGCTGTAGATGCACCTCCCCGAACTGAAAGCTCATGAGATCCAGAACGTTGGAAATGAGCTCGGAGATCTCCTGCGCGGTGGCTTCGATCGAGCGCGCGAGCAGTGCGCGTGTTTCGGCGTCCGGCTGCGTTCTGGCATCGCTGAGCGCGTGGCTTGCGGCCACGATCGCCGCGACCGGCGTGCGCAGATCGAAGGAGATGGAAGCCAGCAGCGTATTGCGCAAGCTCTCGGTCTCGACCGCGACGCGTGCCGATTCGGCCTCTTCGGCCTGCCGGCCCCGCTCGATCGCGAGCGCGATCTGCCCGGCGAAGGTCTCCAGTAGATGCCGCTGCTCGGGCAAGAGCAGGCGCCGGCGCTGGGCCGGCTGCACGGCGATCACGCCGAGCGTTCGCTGCGTTCCGATGAGCGGCAGGTACTGGGCCCTTGCGGCGGGCAAGGTATCGGTACCAAGTCCCGCCGGCCGGCCGTGATCGAACACCCATTGAGCGACGGAGAGGTCGGCCTCTTCCAGAGAAACCAAGGCATCAATTCCCCGGACGAGCTCGAGGTGCTCCTGCGCGTCGGGAAGAAGGACCGCGGCGCGCCCCGAGAACGTCTCGGCCACGTGGCGCACGGCGACGCGCGCGAGATTGTCGAAGCTGCGGGTGGCCGCGAGTTCCCGGCTCATCGCATACAGGAGCGAGGTGCGGCGCTCGCGGGCACCCGCGACCCGGGTCTGGGCACGCACGTTCGCCACCAGATTCGCGATGACCAGCGCGAGCACCAGCATCACCGCGAAGGTGAGCAGATACTCCAGGTTGCTGACCGCGAACGTGAACCGCGGCGGCACGAAGCAGAAATCGAGGGCCACGACGTTCGCCACCGCCGCGAAACTCGCAGGGCCCCGTCCGAGCCGCAAGGCGGCAACGGTCGCCCCCAGGAGATACACCATCGCAAGGTTGGTCAACGCGAAATACGGGTACATGAGCGCGGCGACCGCCGTGCAACACGCCGAGATCGCGAGCGCCGCCCAGTAGCGCTCCCAGTGGATCTCGGGGGAGCCGCTGCGCACCACGTCGCGGCGCGAGGGAACGCGCGCCTCCCGACGCGCGATGACCGAGATGTCGAAGCCGCGGCCGCGCCGCACGAGCTCCGTGGTCGTCGAGCGGCGCAGCCACGCCCGCCAGCCGGTGCGCTTCGCCTCGCCGATCACGATGCGCGTGACGTTGCGCAGGCGCGCATACTCGAGCAACGCGTCCGCGGCGGAAGCACCGTCGATGGTGACCGTCTCGGCGCCGAGCGATTCGGCAAGGCGCAGTACGTCTATTCGCCGGTTGCGCTCGCTTTCGGACAGCTTGAGGAGCTGGGGCGTCTCGACCGATACCACCAGCCACTCCGCATCGAGCGCGTCGGCGAAACGCTTGCCGATGCGCACCAATTGCTCCGCCTGCCCGTCCGGGGTCACGGCGATCAAGAACCGGTCGCGCGCCAGCCAGGGTCGCGAGCTCGGCGCCTGGCTCGCGAACTCGAGCGCGGCGGCATCGACGCGATCCGCCGTGCGGCGCAAAGCGAGCTCGCGTAACGCGAGAAGGTTGGGCTTGCGGAAGAATCCTTCGGTCGCCTTGCTCACCTGGCTGGCGACGTACACCTTGCCCTCTCTCAAGCGCGCCAGGAGATCGTCCGGCGGCAGATCGATGAGCTCGACCTCGTCGGCCTCGTCGAAGACGCGGTCCGGCAGCGTTTCCTGCTGGCGGATGCCGGTGATGCCCGCGACGACGTCGTTCAAGCTCTCCAGATGCTGCACGTTGAGCGTGGTCCACACGCTGATGCCGGCATCGAGCAGCTCCTCGACGTCCTGCCAGCGCTTGGCATGCCGCGGCAACGGCTCTCCTTCGGCGAGGTTCGAATGCGCGAGCTCATCGACCAGCACGATCGCCGCGGCGCGCTTCAACGCGGCATCGAGATCGAACTCGCGGCGCATGATGCCGCGGTAGTGCACTTGGAGGAACGGCAGCTGCTCCAGACCCTCGAGCAACCGCTCGGTCTCGACGCGCCCGTGGGGCTCGACGTATCCCACCACGATGTCGGTGCCGCTGGCCCGCGCGGCGCGTGCTGCTTCGAGCATCGAATAAGTCTTGCCGACCCCGGCCGAGGCGCCGAAAAAAATCCGCAATCGGCCGCGCCGCGCCCGGGCTTCTGCCCGCTGAACGTCGGCCAGCAGCTCGTCCGGGTCTCCGCGCTCGATCTCGGGCATTGCGGCCCCGATTCTGCGCCGCTGCCTAGAACTTGACCAGGATGAATCAGGCTGCAAGCCGCGAAATCAGCTAGTTCACGCGATCGAGCGCAAGATTCAAGGCGAGAACGTTGACCCGCCGCTCTCCGATGAAGCCGAACAGGCGCGCCGCTTGGTGGGCGTTGATGAGCGCCTCGACCTTCAGTAAGGCTAAGTTGCGGGCCCGCGCGACTCGCGCAGCCTGATAGTGCGCGGCCGCGACGCTGATCTCCGGGTCGAGACCGCTCGCGGAGGCGGTGACGAGGTCTACCGGAATCGGCTGGCGATTGTCCGGATCCGCCTCGCGCAGGGCTTTTACGTTCGCCCGGACCTGGTCGAGCAGCGCCGGATTGAGCGGTCCTAAGTTCGAGCCGGACGAGGCGAGGCCGTTGTAGCCTTCAGGCGCCGTCGCCGAAGGCCGCCCCCAGAAATACTTCGGATCCGAGAATTTCTGGCCGATCAGCGACGAGCCGATCAGCTTGCCGTCCGACTCGATCAGGCTGCCCGCGGCCCGCTGCGGGAAGGCCACGCGCGCCACGCCGGTGATGACCAGGGGATAGACGATGCCGAGCAATCCCGTCATGAGCACCAGGAGAAGCGCCGCTTGTCGGAGCAGTCGCGAGTGCATGATCGCCTCAAGCCCAGCCGGCTGCCGACAGGATCATGTCGATCAGCTTGATGCCCGGGAACGGCACGATGATGCCCCCGAGGCCGTAGATGAGCAGATTCCGGCGCAGCAACGGCCCCGCGCCGAGCGGGCGGTACTTGACGCCTTTGATTGCGAGCGGGATCAGCACGACGATGATGAGCGCGTTGAAGATGACCGCGGAGAGGATGGCGGAGCTGGTGCCGAGGTTCATGATGTTGAGCGCGCCGAGCTGCGGGTAGGTACTTGCGAAGGCCGCCGGGATGATGGCGAAGTATTTCGCCAGGTCGTTGGCGATCGAGAACGTCGTCAACGAGCCGCGCGTCATGAGCATCTGCTTGCCCGTCTCCACGATCTCGATGAGTTTGGTCGGATTCGAATCGAGGTCGACCATGTTCCCGGCTTCCTTGGCGGCTTGCGTGCCGGTATTCATCGCGACCGCGACGTCGGACTGCGCCAGCGCCGGCGCATCGTTGGTGCCGTCGCCGGTCATCGCGACCAGACGGCCTTGCGCCTGGTGCTCACGGATGAGCTTGAGTTTGGCCTCGGGCGTCGCCTCCGCGAGAAAGTCGTCGACGCCGGCCTCGGCGGCGATCGCCGCCGCGGTCAGCCGGTTGTCGCCGGTGATCATGATCGTCTTGATCCCCATGTGCCGCAGGTCCGCGAAGCGCTCCTTGATGCCGCCCTTCACGATGTCTTTGAGCTCGATGACGCCGAGCACATGCGAGCCCTCGGCCACCACCAACGGGGTACTGCCCTGCCGCGCGACCCGCTGCACGGTTTCCTCGACCGCCGCAGGGCACT
>JBEKVP010000210.1:0-5146 GCA_049513935.1 Steroidobacteraceae bacterium | reverse complement strand
GGGAGCGCCGGCAGGCGCGCCGGTCAGGCGGGCTCGAAGCGGGCGAGGGTCTCGACGTGCTCGCTGAAGGGAAAGAGATTGAAGGCGGTGAGGCCCGTGAGGCGCAGCGGGCCGCTCGCGGTGAGCTTTGCGCTGTCCTCGATCAGGGATTTGAGCCCGCAGCTCACGTACAGGAAACACGCGGGCGGCGCGTCGCGTAGATATTCCGCGAGCTCGGCGTCGAGGCCCTTGCGCGGCGGGTCGGCGATGACCACGTCCGCGCCCGAGGCGGCGAGGAACGCGCCCCCGGCGGGCCCCTCTACGACCGTGACCTTGGCCCGAGCGCGGGGCTCGAGATCGGCGAGCCCGAGCTCGAGCCCCGCGAGGGCATCAGGGCTCGCCTCGTTCATGGAGAGCCCACCGGCGCGCGCGAGGAGCGATAACCCGATCGCGCCCGTGCCCGCGTAAAATTCCGCCACGCGCGCCCCGTCGGGGATCTGGGCGCGGAGCCGCTCGATGATCATCTCGGCGATCTCGAGATTGCTCTGTCCGAATGCGCCGGGTGGGTAGTGAATCCTGGGGCCGCCGAACCGCTCAATCACGCTCGGCGGTCCGCACCAGCGCTGAAATTTGGGCCCGAGGACGACGTTGGAGCGCTCGCAATGCGTGTTGAACCACAAGCTGTGAAGCTCGGCACCGAGCCGCTCGCGGATCAATTCCAGGCAGGGAGCCAGCGGCGCGGGGTTTGCACAGTTGGCGACCAGAACCACCTGCGCGGTCTGTGAGCTGCGCTCCACCACGATTTGCAGATAGCGCGCGAGACCGAGATGAGCCGCGTCGGAGTAGCTCGGCACGCGCGCATCGACGAGCGCGCGCCGCACGACACTCGCGACATGGTTGATCAAGGGATGGTGCACGCGGCAGTTCGGCACGTGGACCACGCGGTGCGTCCCGTGCTCAAACAACCCTACTTTGGGTGATCCCAGCCGGCCGCGGATCGCGAGCCGGGCGCGGAGCCGAAACCCCACGGTTTGACCACAGATGAGAGGGACCCCCGCCAAGCCGTGCGCGCGCGCGAGCTCATCGAGCGCGTCCCGGGCGGCCGCAGCGATGCCGGGCTCGCCGAATCGCGGGCATGCGGTGCACGGCGGGCGGTGTGGGCAAGAGTCGCCAGTTGCTTTGGAGAGCGTTCGGGTCACAATACTGGAGATGAATGCAGCCAGTTTAGTCGATCTCGTCGAGTTCGCCGTGCAGACCGCACAAGAGGCCGGGCACGAAATCCTCAAGTATTTTCGCGGCTCGATCGAAGTCGCCAACAAGGCTGGGCCCGGCCAATTCGATCCGGTCACGCAGGCCGACCGCTCGGCGGAAGAGCTGATCCGGGCGCGAATCCGCGCGCGGTTTCCGGAACACGGCATCCTCGGCGAGGAGGGCGGACACGAGGGCGCCGATCGCCCGCTTACCTGGATCATCGACCCCATCGACGGCACGCGCGCTTTCATGTTGGGACAGCTGCACTGGGGCACCCTCCTCGGGCTCGCGGAAAACGGTGGGACGCGCGTCGGCGTGATGCATCAACCGTACGTCGGCGAGACTTTCGTCGGGTCGGCTCTGGGTGCGGAGCTGCGCACGTCTCGCGCCAGCCGGCAGCTGCGAACGCGAGGCGGCGCCCGTCTCGCAGACGCCGTCGTCTGTGCGACCGACCCAACCATGTTTGCGGCGCCCGAGGAGCGCGCGGCTTTCGATCGGGTCGCCCGCGCGGCGCGCGCGGTCCGCTACGGTGGCGATTGCTACACTCCCTGCCTGGTCGCAGCAGGATATGCGGACCTCGTGATCGAGGCGCAAATGAAGCCCTGGGACATTCTGCCGCTCGTGCCGATCGTCGAGGCCGCGGGCGGCGTGGTGAGCGATTGGTCGGGTGCGCCGGCGGGCCGCACGAAGCAGGTGGTCATTGCCGGCGACCGCGCACTGCACCGAGAGGTGCTGAGCGCGCTCCACGGCTGAGTGCCACGGCCGGATCATCCCCAGAGCGCGGCCTCGGGTGCGCTCATGAGGCCGTGCCGGTAGACGATGGCGGGCGCGCGATCCTCGCGCTGCAAGAGCGGACCGTCGAGGTCGACGTATCGGCAAGACTGCGCGATCAGAAATGCGGGCGCCATCGCGAGCGAGGTGCCGCACATGTTCCCGACCATGAGCCCGAATCCGAGCCGTGCCGCCTCGGCCGCGAGCGCAAGTGCCTCCGTGAGGCCCCCGCACTTGTCGAGCTTGATGTTGACGTAACGATACCGGCCCGTGAGACCGGGAAGGGAAGCCCGGTCGACGCAGGACTCGTCCGCAGCGAGCGGTAGGCTCGATGCGAGGCCGTCGAGCGTCGCATCCTCGGCGCGCGGCACGGGCTGCTCGATGAGCTCGACCCCGAGAGCGGCGAACTGCGGCACCAGCCTTTCGAGAAGCGATCGCGACCAGGCCTGGTTGGCATCGACGATGAGCCGCGCCCGCGGCTGCTCCTCGCGCACGATGCGCACGAGATCGCCATGCCGCTCGGCGTCGAGTTTGAGCTTGAGCACCTCGTAGCGGCCGGCCTCGCGGGCTTTGCGGCGCGTGTCGGCCTCATCGCCGAGGCCGATCGTGAGGCAGGTGGTCACGGGCTTAAGGGCGGCCAGGCCGGCCGCGCGCCAGGCGGGGACGCCGCTGCGCTTGGCCTCGAGATCCCAAAGGGCACAGTCGAGCGCATTGCGTGCGCCGCCGGCCGGGAGGAGTCGACCGAGCTCGCCTCGGGTGATCCCATCGTGCAGGCTTGCGGCGACCGCGGCGATTTCGGACGCCATGCTCTGCGGCGTCTCGCCGTCATAGTCGACGCCCGCGGCTTCGGCCCGGCCGCGGCGCCCGGCCCGGTCCGTGAGCGTCAAGAGCAGGACCGGGATCTCGTCGATGGCGCTGCGGGAAGTGGCGAACACGTCCTTCATCGCCCAGCGCTCGATCACCACCGCGGCTTCGATCATCGCTCGAGGAGGGCGGCGGCGAGCGGGTCGACGCCGGTACGCAGCGGATCGCAGACTGGAAGCCCGAGCTCGCGCGAAAGCCGGGTCCGGTACTCGTTCCACGCGTCATCGGCGAGACTCGACGAGTTGATGCTGAGTCCCACGCAGCGGATCGCGGGGTTGGTGAGGCGCCCGGCGCGCAGGTATAGATCGATCACCTCCGGGAGCGGCGGGATCGCATAGCCCGGGCAGTCCTCGATCGTGAGCCGCTCCGGGTCGTGGCACAGCACGATCGCATCGGGCTGCGAGCCGTGCAACAGACCGAGCGTCACGCACGCATAGGCGGGATGCAGGAGCGAGCCTTGGCGTTCCACCACGTCCCAGTGGTTCGGCGCGTTGTCAGGGGTGAGCTGCTCCGCGGCGCCGGCGAGAAAATCCGACACGACCGCATCCATCGGAATGCCCGCACCCGCGATCATGATGCCGGTCTGACCAGTGGCGCGGAACGTGGCGGGCACGCCGCGCGCGCCGAGCGCGCGCGTGAGCGCAAGCGCGGTGTACTTCTTGCCGAGCGCGCAATCGGTCCCGACCGTGAGCACGCGCTTGCCGCTGCGCTTGCGGCCCGTCGCCACCGGGTAGCGCGCCCCGGTGTGGCGCACATCGACGAGGCGCACGCCGCGCTTCGCCGCCGCGGCCGCGAGGCGCGGAAAGGTGCCGAGCCGGGTGTGCATGCCGCTCACGATGTCGAGGCCGGCCTCGAGCGCGGCCTCGAGATCGACTACCCAATGCTCGGCGAGCGTACCTCCCATGGGCGCAACCCCGATGACGAGCGAGCCCGCGCCGCGCGCGGCGGCCTCGACCGGCGCCAGCCGCTCGAGCCCGAGCGTGACCGTACCGTTCGAGTGCGACCATTCGGCCAGGACGTCATCGCGGCACCAATCGCGCAGACCGAAACCCGTCTTGCAGTCGGATTTGATCGTGGCATCGCCCAGGTACAGAAGATAAGGTTTGCGCAGTGTGAGCATCGTCGTTCCGAAAAAAACGCGCACAGTATGATCGAGGGCGGTTCGCACGTCGACGGCGGCGGAGGTTTCTCGCAGCGGGCCCGGAAGGGCTCAACGCCAGCGGCGCCAAAAGCGTGTGACCGGCCAGCGAGCGCCCACCGGCCGGCGAAACCGCGACACGAAATCCCATACGAGGCGGCTCGCATCGGGCGCCGCGGGGTCGTTGAAGCGATGCCGGGAATCACCGCCGCTCCAGGCGTGGGCGAGCCCTTCGATCAGGATCTCTCGAAGCATCACCTGACCGTCGCGCTCATGGTCGCGCCGACGGTAGGTGCGGGCGCCGGCTGAGAGGGTGCGTTCGGCGGCCGCTTCGAGGGCGCGCGGCGGCGTGCTCAGCAACTCGGCGAATCTCGAGAACTGGGCGATGATCTGGTCGGCGTTACGGGGATGAACGACCCGGTCGGCGGCGCCGTGAATCACCAAGGCCGGCACGAATCCGAGCGCGCGCGACGGCGCCGCGGCCGCCTCATCCGCGATGCGGGCGGGGGAACGTCGCGAGCCCTCGTGCATGGTGCGCACGGCCCCGGTTGCGGAGTCGGCGGCGCGGTACATGACGCCCGACGCGATCGCGCACGCAGCGAAGAGCGCACCATGGGTCATAGCCAAAATCGCGGCCATCGCGCCGCCCGCGGACATTCCGGCGACGTAGACCCGCGACCGATCGATCGGATAACGCAGACAGACGCTGCGGATCAACGCGGCGATGCGCGCGGCTTCGCCGCCCTTTTTGTCGAGGTCGTGATGAAACCAGTTCCAGCAGCCGAGCGGATTCGCCTGGCGCGACTGTTCCGGGTAGAGCACGATGAAGCGCCGCCGGTCGGCGAGCTCGTTCATGCGCGTGCCGTCGGCAAAGGCGCGCGCGTCCTGCGAGCAGCCGTGCAGCATCACCAGCAGCGGGACCCGGCGCCGGAGGCCGCGCGGAACGTACAGCGCATAGCCATTTTGCCGATGCGCCGCGCCGCTGCGCGGCACGTGCGGAAACAACCCGGCGATCCACCCCGACTCCCGCGGGCGGGCGATTCTTTTCAAGCGACGGAGTGAGCGCACGAAGGTCCCGAGGTGATCAGAGATTGGCGGAGAAGTCTAGCCGCTAATTCCTGCAGAGTGCGTAGGATGAGGTCG
>JBEKVP010000209.1:0-5200 GCA_049513935.1 Steroidobacteraceae bacterium | reverse complement strand
ATTGAATGAGTCCGCCAGGCGGGCGATACGCCCACCGGGGCGCGCAAGTGCTGCGCTGCGGCCGGCAACGAACGCCGCCGATTGCGGTCGTCACGGGCGCTCGCCGGGCGGCCGGCCGCCCGAGGGCGTCGCTCGCGCCTGCGGGCTCGATTCGCCACACTCTCACGGCGCGGCGCCTTCTAAAGTATCATCGCCCGAATTTTTTCAATGGCGTAACGCCCGGCAGAACGATGACCTTGAAATTCAAGCTCCTGACTTGCTCGATGCTTCTCCTCGCCATTCCCGCAAGTCTCTCGGCCGCGCCGGCCGATGCGGATTACCGCGATCGACTCGCGAAAGTCCTGGCGAAGACACCGCTGATCGACGGCCACAACGACCTGCCGTGGGAAATCCGCGAGCGCTTCAAGGGACGTTTATCCGCCTTCGATCTCAAGTCCGACACCTCGAAGCTCCCCGCACCCGCCGACGAGGCAGCGCTCATGACCGATATTCCGCGCCTGCGCGCCGGGATGGTGGGCGGGCAGTTCTGGTCGGTGTGGGTTCCGGTCGAAATCACCGGCGCCCAGGCGGTCGAAACCACCATCGAGCAAATCGACCTCGTGAAGCGCATGGCCGCCAAGTATCCGGCGGACTTCGAAGTGGCCCTGACCGCCGCCGACGTGCGCAGAATCCACCACGCCGGCAAGATCGCCGCGCTCATCGGCATCGAGGGCGGGCACCAGATCGACAATTCCCTCGCGGTGCTGCGGCAGATGTACGAGCTCGGCGCGCGCTACATGACGTTGACCCACGTCCGCAACACCGGCTGGGCCGACGCCGCCACCGACGCCCCCACGCATCACGGACTCACGGCGTTCGGCGAGGAAGTGGTACGGGAAATGAACCGGCTCGGCATGCTGGTCGATTTGAGCCACGTCTCGCCCGACACCATGAAGGCGGCCCTCGCGGTGAGCGCCTCGCCGGTCATCTTTTCCCACTCCTCCGCGCGCGCCCTCGTCGATCACCCGCGCGATGTGCCCGACGAGGTGCTCGTGCAGGTCGCGAAGAACGGCGGCGTCGTGATGGTGAATTTCTATCCGGGATATGTCTCCGCGGCGCGCAATCAGTGGGACGCGGACCGTGCGGCGGAGGTCGCGCGCTACAACTCGCCGCCCTTTGGCGGCATGTACATCGGCCAGCCGGAGCGGGCCAAGGCGGCGCTCGCGCAGTGGGAGCGCGCGCACCCGAAGCCCGTGACGACGCTCGAGCAAGTGGCCGATCACATCGAGTACATCCGGAAGGTCGCCGGCGTGGATCACGTCGGCATCGGCTCCGATTTCGACGGCATTCCGGATGGACCGCGCGGGCTCGAGGGCGTCGACCGCTTTCCGGCGCTGCTCATCGAACTCATGCGCCGCGGCTGGACGGACGGCGACATCGCCAAGGTCGCCGGCGAGAACGTGCTGCGGGTCATGGCGGCCTGCGAGCGCGTGGCGGCGGGATTGCGCGCCGAGAAGGCGCCCTCAGAAGCGCAGATCGACGCCGGCGCGCATTAGGCCGCTCGAGCATCGCTTTATTCCTTTTTGAGGAGCTTCTCGAGCGTGCGGAGCTCGTCCCAACCGGTATCGGACACGGCGCAATAATCCAAGTTGCCGGAGCGCCAGAACGCGAGGTGATAGCCATTACGGGTGGTGTCCGAGGGCAGGGGCTTGCCGTCCTGCGACCAGCTGAACACATTGATGATGTGCGCGCCGTGCTGATAGATGACGGCCGCGGCGCGCTGATGCGCGAAGTAGTCGGCGCGGCCGCCGATGAGCTTGTAGCCCTGGTCCGTGAAGTCGGCGACCACCGGCGATACGTCCACGTGACCCGCGAACCACGGCTTCACGGTGTGACGGTCGGTGGACTCAACGTCGATCAGATGCGCGGGCATCAACGAGCGGACGTGTGCGTTCACGAGATCGTCGAGCAGCGGGTCGACGCCCGCGGGCAAGATGAGGAAAAGCGCGAGGCTCGCGGCGAGGGCGGCGGCGCCGACGCCCGCGAACGCGCCGGCCCAGAAGGGCCGCGCACCGCGCGCCGTGGGTCTCTGCGCGAACGGCAGCACGCGGGCGGCGCCCGGCCCGCCAGCGGTGTGCGCGTCGGCGCCGTTCGCGCCGGCCCCGTGCGCATCGGCGCTCTCGCGATCGAGCGCGGCGCTGATGCGGGTCTTGAGCTCGGGCGGCGTTGGGCGAAACTTGAGCTCGCGGCGCAGCGCCGCGCGCAGCTCGTCAAGCTCCTCGAGGCTCGCCCGGCATTCGGCGCATCCGGCAAGGTGCCGCTCCATCTCCGCGGCGGCGAGGGCATCGAGCTCGCCGTCGAAATACACCGGGAGACGGGTGTTCGTCTCAGCGCACAGCATGGGGCTCACCCTCGAACTCCTTCTGCCAGCGGTGCTTGAGCTGCGCCCGTGCCCGCGCGAGCCGCGACATCACCGTGCCGATGGGCACTTTCGTGACCGCCGCGATTTCGCGATAGTCGAGCTCCTCGATTTCTCTCAAGATCAAAACCTCGCGTTGCTCCTCGGGGAGCGCCGCCATCAGCCGCCCGAGCGTCCGCTCATCGTCGCGGCGCATCGTTTCGGTCTCCGGTTCGGGTGCCGAGGAGATCATGGCGTGGCCGTCGCGCTCATCATGCTCATCCGGCAGCGGCACCGACTGGCGCCGCTCGCGCTGCGTCACGGCGGTGAGATGGCAATTCCTCACGATGGCGAAGAGCCACGATTTGACATCCGATCCGCGCAGCCCGTCGAAAGCGCGGAAGGCGCGCAGGATCGCCTCCTGGACGACGTCGTCCGCATCGCCGGGCGGGCGCACCAGCCATTGAGCGAATCGATAGGCAGCGTCCAGATGCGGCAATACCTCGGCATCAAAACGGGCGCGCTTCTCATCCATGGACGCGACCCCGCACGATCCTCACGGCACCTCACTCAAAGGTTGGTAAATCACTAGACTCGCGACCCCGCCAGTTTATTCCCTTTGGGTGCGCCCGGACCGCTGACGGCGGATTTCACGCCCCCATCCGTTTGCATCGGCCCGGGGGGCGGCTATCCTTTGGCGGGACACCCTTCCCCAAGGAAGCGCATGAACAAGGTATTGGTCTTTTCGGCCGCCGCGCTCTCGTTGGCGGTCGCCCGCGCCGCCGATCCGCCCCCGCTCAAGGAGGGCCTGTGGGAAATTCACGGGCACAGCGTTGAGAACCCCGGCGGCAAGGAGACCGACTTCACCTACCGCCTGTGCCGCAACCACCGCTTCGACGATGCCATGAACGCGCAGGCGAAGAGCGCCAAGGAGTGCAACACCTCGTTCGACGATCTGGGCGGCGGCAAATACGCCTCGGCCTCGACCTGTCTGGTGCCGGGAACCGCCATCGTCTCGAAGGGCACGTATACCTACGAAAGCCCGACCTCGGCGCGTTCGGAGTCGCACGCGACCTACACGCCCGCGTTCCACGGCAAGAGCGAGGAAACCATCACTGAGGACCAGAAGTATGTCGGGCACTGTCCGTCGAACATGAAGCCGGGCGACCGACTGATGAGCGACGGCACGCTGCAGCACTTCGTCGGCGGCGGATAGGTTCGGCGGAGGACCCCTGCTCGGCCGCACGCGCTTGAAGAGCCGCCTCGGCGGCTGGTGGGCCCGCATCCGGAAGCATCCGCTCGCGCGCCTGGGACCTGGGCTCATCACCGGTGCGGCCGACGACGATCCGAGCGGGATTGCGACCTACTCCCAGGCGGGTGCGCAGTTCGGGCTCAACATGCTCTGGACGATGCCGCTCGTCTACCCGCTGATGTCGGCCATCCAGGCCATGTGCGCCCAGATTGGCCGCACCACGGGCCGGGGGCTCGCCGCGAACATCAAGACCGCCTTCCCGCCCTTCGTGCTGAAGGGCGTGGTGCTCGCGCTCCTGGTCGCCAACACCTTCAACATTGCCGCCGACGTGTCGGCCATGGGCGAGGTCGCCGAGCTCGTCACCGGCTTCGGCCGCCACCTGATGACCGCATTCTTCGTGGTGATCACGCTCGCGCTGCAACTCTTCGTCCCGTATCGGCGCTACGTGTTCTTCTTGAAATGGCTGACGCTCTCGCTCCTCGCCTACGCCGCGGTGGTCTTCGTGGTGCACGTGCCGTGGGGCGAGGTGGCGCTGCGCACCGTCTGGCCGAAGTTCGCGCTCGACTCGACCGCGGCCGCGGTCATCGTCGGCGTGTTCGGCACCACGATCAGCCCGTACCTGTTCTTCTGGCAGGCCTCCGAGGAAGTCGAGGACCTCGACGCGCAGGGCGGCGCGCCGCTGGTGCGCGATCCCGCGGCGGCCCCGCGCGAGCTAAACCGCATCCGATGGGACACCTGGAGCGGCATGTTCTACTCGGATCTCGCGGCCTACTTCATCATTCTCGCGACCGGCGTGACCTTGCATCGCGCCGGCATCACTCACATCGAGACCGCCGCGCAGGCCGCGAGCGCGCTGCGGCCGCTGGCGGGAGACGGCGCGTACCTACTGTTTGCGCTGGGCGTCGTCGGGGTGGGGCTCTTGGGCGTGCCCGTACTCGCCGGATCGGGCGGCTACGCGTTCGCCGAGGCGATGGGATGGAACTTCGGTCTCGAGCGCAAGGTGCGCGATGCGCGCGGCTTTTACGGCGTCATCGCCTTGAGCGTGCTCGCCGCCCTCATCATCCAGTATTCGCCGATCGATCCGATGAGGGCTTTGTTCCTGAGCGCGGTCATCAACGGGGTGGTCGCCGTCCCGCTCATGGCCGTGGTCATCCTGCTCGCATCGAAGCAATCCGTGATGGGACGCTTCACGGCGAGCCGGCCCCTCGTCATCCTCGGCTGGATCGCGACCGGCGTGATGGGCGCGGCGGCTGTGCGGATGTTCGCGCCCGGCTAGCGCGCCCCGGCTAAGGGGCGCCCAGCTCGGTGCCCCCGGCTAGGGCGCGCCCGCGCGGTTGGAACGCCCCCACCCCCCATTGGCTCGTGCTCGGCGCCCCGCGAAGAGCGCGGCGAGCCCGAGGAGCGAGAGGCCATCGAGCGCACCGCCGCCGCCCCCGCCGCTCGAGGGAGCCGCGGTTACGGTAAGGGTCACCGTGGCCGCCTTCGAAGCGCCGCCAGCGTTGGAGCAGGTCAACGAATAGGTATCGGTACCGGCCGCGGTCGGCATGAGCATTTGGGTTCCGCTGGTCGCC
>JBEKVP010000208.1:0-5203 GCA_049513935.1 Steroidobacteraceae bacterium | reverse complement strand
CGCCGGCCCGAGCGCCGCCGTCGCCGAGCTGCGCGAGTATCTGGTGGCGGCCAAGGCGCCCGGCGAGCGGCTGCGCGAGGTGGACGAATCGAGCCGGCAGCTGAACTCCGCGATCGACCGCGCCAGCCGATTCCTCAATCTGGCGAGCCTCGCGTCGGTGCTGTTGTCCGCGGTCGCGGTGGCGATGGGTGCGAGGCGCTACGCCTCGCGCCACCTCGATTCGGTGGCGCTCATGAAGTGCATGGGCGCCTCGCAGCGCTTCGTACTGTCGATCTCGATCATCGAGCTCACGCTGCTCGCGCTTTCCGCCGTCACCGTCGGCGCTTTGCTCGGCTACTGGGCGCAGCTGGGGATCGCCTGGCTGCTCAGGGACCTGATCCGCACCGAGCTGCCGCCGGCCTCGCTCGCGCCCGTCGCCGTGGCGCTCGTCACGGTGACCGCCATGCTGATCGGCTTCGCCTTGCCGGCGCTGCTGCAACTCAAGAGGACGCCGCCCTTGCGGGTGTTGCGCCGGGCGCTGACCGCGCCGCCGCTGCGCTTCGGACTCGCTTATGTGCTCGCCGTGGGGGCGCTTGTCGCGATTCTGTGGAGCTTGGTGCGCGACACCGAGCTCGTCGTGGGCGTGCTGGCCGGCGTGCTCGGGGTCGGCGTTGCGCTCACGCTCGCCGGTTACGGCCTCGTACGGATCACCGGCCGGCTGCGCGGCGGAGTGGGCGTGGCCTGGCGCTACGGTCTCGCCAACGTCTCGCGGCGCGGCGCGGCGAGCGTCGTCCAGATCGTCGCGTTCGGCTTGGGACTCATGATGCTGTTGCTGCTCGCGGTGGTGCGCGGCGACCTCTTGGCCGATTGGCGGCACAGTCTTCCGAACGATGTGCCCAACAATTTCATGGTCAACATCCGTCCCGAGGAGCGCCAGCCGCTCGCGGATTTCCTCAAGGCGCACGGCTTCGGCGTGCCGACGATGTATCCCATGGTGCGCGCGCGCATAACGGCGATCAACGGCGTGCCGAGCGAGTCGCTCAAGCTCAAGGGCGACCGCGGCCGCGGGTTCGTGGAACGGGAGCAGAATCTCACCTGGGCGGCGCGGCTCATGGACGACAATCAGCTGATCGCCGGAGATTGGTGGACCCCGGCCGAGACCGGCAAGCCTCTGGTATCGATCTCGTCCGAATATCAGGAGGCGCTCGGCCTCAAACTCGGCGATACGTTGAGCTTCGACGTGGCCGGGGAAGCGCTCACGGTGCGCGTCGCGAGCATCCGCAAGGTGCGCTGGGACAGCTTTCGGCCGAACTTCTTTCTGGTGTTTCCGCCGGGGCTCCTGGACGGCACCGCGGGCACGTACATGACGAGCGTCTATCTCACCGCCGCGCAGCGTCCGGCGCTCGTCGACCTGGTGCGTCAATTCCCGACCGTGTCGGTATTCGACGTGGACGCCATCTTGAAACAGATCCGCGAGATCATGGATCGCGCGGCGCTCGCCGTGCAGTATGTGTTTCTCTTCACCTTGGCCGCCGGCGTCGTCGTGCTGCTCGCCGCGGTACAGTCGACCCGCGACGAGCGCCGCTACGAAAGCGCCATGCTGCGCACGTTGGGGGCGAGCCGGCTCACGGTTTTGCAGGGCGTCGCCGCCGAGTTCTCGGCGCTCGGATTTCTGTCGGGCACGTTGGCGGCGTTCGGCGCGAGCGGCGTCGGGTGGTTTTTGGCGCGCCGGCTGTTTGCGCTGGACTTCGCCGTCGACCCTTGGGTGTGGGTCGTCGGGCTCGTGTGCGGCACGCTCCTCGTGGGCGTGAGCGGCACGCTCGCGACACGGCAGGTGGTGAACACCCCGCCCATCGTGACGCTGCGCGACGAGCTGGGCTAATGGACTTCGAGGATGAGCCAGCCGTCGGGAATCGGATCGCCGCGCGGCGGCAGCGCTTCGATCCGCACCGTGTAGATTCCGGCGGCGAGCCCCGTGGTGTTGAAGGTGAGCCGCAGATCGTTGTTCGAGTCCTTGAGCAGGTTGTTGAGGATCAGCGCTCGACCCTGATCCTGCTTGTCGACGATCATGCGGAATTGGTTGAGTTTTTGCGTGTAGCTCATATCGATGTGCAGATCGATGAGCTGAGGCGCGGCGCTGCTCACTGAGACGCGCGCGCGATCGATCCCGGGCGCGCGATCGGGCGAGACGTGTTGGACCGTCTGCACCGCCGGCTGCACCAGCGGTCCCTGACGCATCCGAACTTTCGTATCCTCGAGCTCGCTGCGCACCAAGCTGTACTTGGCCACCATCGTCCAGAACGCGAGCAGACTCACGAGCGTGATCGCCGCGAGTGCGATGAGCACGTACGGCGCCTTCCACCACGGTGCCTCCGGCTCGCGCAAGTCGACAGCCTGACCGCTCGCCTCCAACAGCTTGAGCGAGGCTTGCGCGCGCTCCGACAGCTTGAGCCCATTCAAGTATTCGGGGTGCGCGCGGCACCAGTTCTCGAGCTCCCGTGCGCCCTTGAGCGGGAGCTTGTTGTCCAGGTACCGATCGACGAGCTTGTGATCCTCGATGAATTTGGCGTCGAAGCGCGGTGGCGCCGCGGCTCTCGCGGGGCTCGCCGGCGCGGCGGCCACTTTCGCAGGTCTCGGGGAGCCGGGAGAGTCGTTCGGGGCTTCAGAAGCGTTTGGGGCGGCGGGAGCAGTATTCATAACCGACGATCCTAGGTGTCCCATGGTGCCGGGTCTTCAGCGAATAATATGTGAAATATTCGGCAAAAAGGCCAGGAAAATAGGGATTTAGCCGGCAAATCCGCGCGCCGAGTCGATTATGCGAGCGACTGTGCCGAGCCGAGCGGGGCCTCTTCCCGCTCGCCGTCGAGATCGGCGAGCACCGTCTCGCGCTCTGCCGAACCGAGCAGGCGCCAGTCGATCTTGCCGCCCTCGGCGCGCCGCAGCTCCGCATCGTCGATGAACCTCACGCCGCCCTCGCAGGGGACGTAGCGCCGCTTGAGGGTCCGCGTACTTCCGCCGCGCGCGAGGTCGATGATCGACCCGACGAGGCGCGGACTGTTCGCGAGATTGCCGTGCGATTCCTCGGCAAAATAGGTCTTGAGACCGGGCAGCAACGCCATGGCCACCGGCACCGTGCCGTCGCCGTTCCTGCTCGAGCCGTACTCGAACCCGGCCGGCGTGCGCCGGACGCTCACGACCGTTTCGCGGTTCACGCCGACGATCTGCACCATGCGCTCGTCGGGCGGCGCCATTCCCGCGCGCGCGCTCGTAACGCTCCCGAGCAAGTCCGGTCTTGGTCCCGCGCTCGGCCAGCAGCCCGGATCGAGCAGATCGAAGTCCATCGCGCGCTCCGGCGGCAACAGGTGATAAAGGCCGGGGAAGGTAGAGAACACTTCGGCCGCGAGATCCTCGGGCGAGTGCATGAGGTCGAGCCGCGACAATTTCCGCACGAACGGGTAAGTACCGCGCAATGCCAGCACCGGAGCGAGCGCTCCCCTGTTCGGCGCGCCCAGCATGATGAGCCGCTTCACGGCTCGGCGCGGCAACCGCTGCGCGGCGACGCGCGCCACCAGAGCGCCCATGCTGTGGGCGATCAGGATGACCGGTTGGCGCGCGGCAGCGACGGCGGCCGCAAGCGCCGCCCCGAGCACATCGATCCCGAGCCGCCAGTCGTAGGCAAAGAATCGCGCATCGAAGCCCTCGATCGCGAGCCTGAGCTTGAGCCTCGCATACGAAAAGAGCAGCACGCCCCGCGGCCGGATCGCCCGCGTCGATGGCAGCGCCAGCCGGGTAAGATGCCCGGCGCCGATCCGCACCGGATCGACCCACAGCAGACGGGGCCGGGCTGCACGCGGCGCTGCGCCCCGGCGCGGCGCATCGCACAGCCTCGATCCCATCATTCCGGGCACGATCAGCACGCGCGGCCCGGCGCGCCGCTTCGCCTGTTTCGCCGCCGCCGCGAGCGCGGCCAGCTCCTCGAGCGCCCGCGCGCCGAAATACTCGCGCAGGCTCTCGCCGTGCCGGCCTCGTGCAAGCGCGCCGAGGATCTCGGCGTTGGTCGCGTGCAGGGCCCAATCCGCGCCGCCGCCCCTGCGCGCGCCCGAGCGGGGGGCGGCTTCGCGCCCCATATCAGCCCTTGCCGGCCATGAGGCTGCCTACCACGTCGCACACGCCCGCGATGGCGGCCGTCCGCGTGCTCGACTTGCGCCACACCGCGCCCACGGTGCGCGCCGGCGCCGGCTTGACGAATTGACGGATGGTGAGGCCACGCTGCGAGCCGAAAGGCGATTCGACCGCAAGCTCGGGCATGAGCGTGACGCCGAGTCCGGCGACCACCATATGCCTCAAGGTCTCGAGGCTCGTGGCCCGAAAGTCCTCGGCCTCGCGCACATCGACGCGGCTGCAGACCTCCAGCGCCTGATCACGCAGGCAGTGGCCATCGTCGAGCAACAGCAGCGTCTGTCCTTTGAGGTCCGCAACCTTGATGGTCGATCGTTGCGCGAGCGCATGCCCGTTCGGAAGCGCCACCGTGAAGGCTTCCTGGTAGAGCTCGCGCGACTCGAGGCCCTCCTGCTCCGCCGCCGGCAGCGCAATGATGCCGAGATCGAACTCGCCGTCCTTGAGCCGCCGCAACAACTCCTCGGTCTGGTGCTCGTAGAGCATGAGCCGCAGATCGGGGAGGGCTTTGCGGATCTTTTGCATGACGCGCGGCAGCAGGTAGGGCCCGATGGTGGGTATCAGCGCAACCTTGAGCTTGCCCGCGAGAGGATCCGCGTTGTGGCGTGCGAGCGCAACGATTTCCTCGCCTTCGCGGAGCATGAGCCGCGCGCGCGCCACGATCTCTCTGCCCACGTCCGTGAGCTGGACGTTCTTGGGGTGGCGCTCGACCAGCTTCACGCCCAGATACTCCTCCAGCTTCTTGAGCTGCGCCGACAGGGTGGGCTGGCTGACGAAGGTACGCTCGGCGGCGCGGCCGAAATGGCCGGTATCCGCGAGAGCCACCAGATACTTGAGATCCTTGAGATTCATCGACCCCGCATCCATAAACTGATAGAGCTAGTCTATCAAATCAATAAGATTAATCAATTTCACTAATCGGGCGCCGGCGTGCAGGCTGTCGGCGTTGCTTCCAGATCGAGTTCCCAAGGAGACGTTCCATGTCGATGATCAATACCGAAATCAAGCCGTTCAAGGCAACCGCCTACCACGACGGCGAATTCGTCCA
>JBEKVP010000207.1:0-5216 GCA_049513935.1 Steroidobacteraceae bacterium | reverse complement strand
CTTGAGCCGCATGGTCGGCATGACGCTCGAGGCGGTCGGCTGCGAGGCGGCCGTGGGCGGCCGCTGCCTGATCGACACGGCCGAAGACAAGCAGGTCGAGGCGGAGGTCGTCGGGTTCTCGGGCGACAAACTCTTCCTCATGCCTACGGGGGACCTGCGAGGCATCATGCCGGGCGCGCGCGTGATTCCGACGAGGAGTGTCTCCTCGGTGACGGTCGGGGACAACCTGCTCGGCCGCGTGCTCGACGGCGCCGGCCGTCCCTTGGATGGTTTCGGCGACCTCAAGTGCGCCGACCGGGTCTCGCTGACCGGCGGGCCCTTGAATCCGCTGATGCGCCGGGCCATCCGCGATCCTCTCGATGTGGGGGTTCGCTCGATCAATTCGCTGCTCTCGGTCGGCGGCGGCCAGCGCATCGGTCTGTTCGCGGGATCGGGCGTCGGCAAGTCGGTGCTGCTCGGAATGATGACGCGCTACACCAAGGCCGATGTAACGGTCGTCGGCCTGATCGGCGAGCGCGGCCGCGAGGTGCAGGATTTCGTCAGCAATACCTTGGGTCCCGACGGCATGCGCCGCGCCGTGGTGGTCGCGACGCCGGCCGATAATCCGCCGCTCATGCGGCTGCATGGCGCGTGGCTCGCGACCGCCATCGCCGAGTATTTCCGCGACCGGGGATTGAAAGTGCTGCTCTTGCTCGATTCGCTCACCCGCTTCGCGCAGGCTCAGCGCGAGATCGCGCTCGCCATCGGCGAGCCGCCCGCCACCAAAGGTTATCCGCCCTCGGTGTTCGCGCGGCTGCCGCAACTGGTCGAGCGCGCCGGCAACAGCGATCGCGGAGCCGGCTCGATCACCGCGTTCTACACGGTGCTCGCCGAGGGCGACGACCAGAACGATCCGATCGCGGACGCCGCGCGCGCGATTCTCGACGGACACATCGTGTTGTCGCGGCGCCTGGCGGAGAGCGGGCTCTATCCGGCGATCGATATCGAGGCGTCCATCAGTCGTGCGATGCACCAAATCTCGACCCGGGAACAGCTCGATCTCGCAAACCGCTTCAAGCAGGTGTACTCGACCTATCAGCAGAACCGGGATCTGATCACGGTCGGCGCCTACCGCCGCGGGTCCGATCCGCGCGTGGACCTCGCGGTCGAGCAATGGCCGAAAATTCAAGATTTTCTGCGCCAGGACATGTTCGAGCCGGTCGGGATGGATAAGAGTTATGCTGACCTTAAGCAACTCGTGACACAGTTCTCGGTACAATCACCGCCAACCGGCCGATAGTGCCCCGCCATGATGAAATCGAAGCGCTTTGAACCGATTCAAGAGATTGCTTCGAGCTCGGCCAACGAGCTCAGCCGCGAGATGGCGGAAGCCGGGCGGCGCGTCGCCGATCTCGAGCGCCAGTTGACGCAGCTGCAAACCTATCGTGACGAATACGTGCGCAATTCGACGCAAAGCAGCGGCGCGATGGATGCGGTCAAGCTGCAGAATTACCGCTCCTTTCTCGACCGCCTGGGCGATGCGATGCGCCAGCATCTCAAGAATCTCGAGGCGGCGCGCGCCGAGTTCGAGAAGCGGCGCTCGATGTGGAGCGAGAAGCGCATCGAGGCGGAATCTCTCGGCCGCGTGGTCGAACGCTTCCGTAAAGAAGAGCGCAGCGCCGCCGACCGGCGGGAGCAGCGCGAGGGAGACGATGCAGCCATGCGCATCGCGCTCGCCGCGCGGGGCGAGTCCGGCAATCGTTGAAGCCGCGGATGCTTAAGACCGCAGGTTCGAGTGTGACGGTGCCGCACACCGCGCTCGCTCCCGATGTACTGCGGGCGGTGATCGAATCATTCGTGCTGCGTGAGGGGACCGATTACGGCGAGCGGGAGCTCACGCTCGACGACAAGGTCGCGCGGGTCATCGCGCTTCTCGAGCGCGGCGAGGCCAAGATCCTCTTTCACCCCGAATCCGCCACGGTCGACATCGTGGCGGCGCCGGCGTGAGCTCGCCCGCCGCTCCGCCGGCCGTGAGGTTAGCCGGACATGCGGCGGCCTTCGACGCGCGCGGGCGCCTCATCCCATGGACCTCGTGGAGCGGCGCGCTGGAGCTCGAGATGCGCTTCTACCGCGGCTGCCCGATGGACCGCGGATACCCGCGTTTCGGCTACGTGACCTTTCTCGACAGCGACTGGATTCCCCATCCGAATCGCACCGATACCATTCCCGCGACGCAGATCGGCATGGGCATCCTGTCGTACCTCAAGTACGCGGCCACATCCGCGGCCGCGGCCCCACACTCGCTTGCGACGGCGCGCGCGCTCGGCGATTACCTGATCAAGGAGTCCCTCACCCCGAGCGCGGGCAAGTATCCGCGCTTCACGCGCTCGACCGGAACGCGCGAGCGCTTTCCCCTGCCGCCCGATGCCGGCTCGCAAGGCGATCGCCCGTTCGAGATCGAGCCGGACAAAGGCGGCATCGCGGGCTACGCGCTCGTGTCGCTGTTCGAGGCTGCGGGCGGAAAAGAGTATCTCGATCAGGCCCTGCAAAATGCCCGGGTGCTCGCGGCCAATCAGGCGCCGGGCGATGCATTCCGATCGCCGTGGCCGTTTCGCGTCGACTTTCGCAGCGGCGAGGCCCGCGGCGAGGTGTCCGGCAACATGACGTACATCCTGCGGCTCTACGATGCGCTCATGGCACGGGGATTCGGCGAGTTCGCCGCTCCGCGCGCGGCGCTCTGGGATTGGATCGAGCACTATCAGATCGCGAGCGCCTCGAGCGACGGAGCCTTGTTCGCGCAGTTCTTCGAGGATCACGACACGCCCACCAACCGTACCGCGTGGGCTCCGCTCAATCTCGCCCGTTACCTCCTCGAGAAGAGGGATCTCCTCGACCGAGCATGGCGCGACCATTGCGCCGGGCTCGTCGACTTCGTGCGCCGCACGTTCACTCATCAGGAATTCGGGGTCACCGTTTGCCACGAGCAGGACGAGGACAAGCAGGCGTGGGGCGGCGTGGTCACGACCTACGGCGCGGTGCTCGCCATGTACGCGAAGGCGCTCGGGCCGGAAGCCCTCGCGGCCGAGGCGCGGCAAGCGCTCGATTTCGCGCTCTATAACATCGACGCCCAGGGGCGCCCGCGCGATGTATTCACAAATCCCGAGCCCGGCGGCTGGCAGGAAGATGCGCACACGGATGTGATCCACAACTACGTGGATGCCCTGCGCACCTATCCCGAATGGGCAGCTTGAGGCGAGCCGATCAGCGCTTCGCGAGCGCCTCGTGGAAGGCCGGGTTGGCCAGCAAGTTATAGGTCGCGTGCACCACCATGTCCGAGAACGTCTCGTAATAGTTCTCGGCCTTGTAGGATCGCCCGAAGTGCTCGGCACTACCGAGCACAACGCCGCTCCAGATCTCCTTGCCCGCGGCGTTCTTCAAATGCACGAGCAGCGAGATGTCGCCATGGTAGGTATTCGTTTCGGCCACGAAGAATTGGCGCACCTCGGCGCTCAAGCTGACATCGCCGTCGCCATCGACGATGGCGAGGCCGAGTCCGCGCATCACCTCCTTCATGTGGTCCGCGACGAAAGCGGGCACGTCGCTCGACGTCGTGACCGGCCGGGGCTGGGACTTCTCGCGATTCTCGGCCACCGTCGCCTTATCCGGACGAGCGTCGGTGAAGGTATCGAAGCGAATCTTCGTCGTGAGCAGCGCTCCGCTGAGATCGAGCGGGCCGATGCTCCCGATGCTTTCCTTCGGCGTCCATTTCAAGGGGATGTTTTGCAGCTGGTCGCTTGCGTAGCTTGCACCCGCTGCGAGACAGCACGAAAAGACGACGGCGAGAATGCGATGAGACATGGTGTCCTCCCTGGATGGCGGCGGCTTTTGCGCCCTTTTTGTAGCGGTGGATTCTAAACGAGTCAGCGCCCGAAATGACTCGTTTGTTGGGGCAAAGTGCGTGGCCAGCCACGGGAATTGGCACGTCGCTTGCTATCTACCAGGGCATGAACGCGACAATCCCAAATTTCCGGGCTCCGGCTGCGCCGGCCATCAACGCTGCACCCTCGACCGGACAGGCGTCCGCGGGCGCCGGCGCGGCCGATTCGGGCAAGGCAGCGGCCGGAGCGTCCGATTTTGCCGGAACGCTCCACCAGGTGACGGGCAAGACCGGCCGCAAGAGCGACGCTGCCAAAGCGGCCCCGGCCGCCAAGGGCGGCGCGTCTTTGCCGCCAACCGGCAGCCTCCCGCCGCCGGCCGCGACGGCCCCGACACCCCCGCCGCCGGCGGCGGCGGCCCCGACACCCGCGTTGCCCGCCGCAGCGGCCCCGACATCCCCGTCGCCCGCCGCCGCGGCCCCGGCAACCCAGTTGCTCGCCGTCGCGGCCCCGGCATCCCCGCTGCCCGCCGTCGCGAGCGCGCCGCCGGCGGACCCGACGGCCGTCAGCGCGGCCGCGTCCAGCTCGGCGGCTGACGAGAGCGCTGCCGCCGCGCAGGCCAGCGCCACTGCGCCTACTGCGACGCTGGCGGCGCCGGCGACGGCGAAACCCTCCGCGGCCTCGATCATGGAATCGATGACGGTCGCGGCCGGCGCCTCGAGCACGGCGCCGCTCCAGGCGGACGCATCTTCGACGGGTTCCGCGGCCGCGAGCGCCGCGGACAGCACTGCGGCCGCCGGCGCCGCTTCGCCCGCGGGCGCCGAGCCAGCGTCGAACGACGCGGCCTCCGGCTCGGTTCAAGCCACGGAGGCATCCTCACAGGCTGCGATCGACCTCGCTGCCGGCCCGAACGCGCCGTCATCCGCTGCGGCAAGCCAAGCGGCGAACGGCGCGCGCGCCGCGGCCGCATCGGCGCAGGCTGCGGTCTCCTCGAGCGGCGCGCTATCGGGCAAGACATCCGCAGCGGCGATCCGCGTTTCACCCGATACGACCGATGATGCGCTCGCAGCCAACGCCGCCGTCTCCGCCCGCGCAGCGCGCGCCGCCGCCGGCGGCGACGGCTCCGATGGCCCGGACGCATCGACCGCGCCTGCGTCGCTATCCGCGCAAACAACCTCGGTCCCGCCGTCGAGCGATGCGTCGATCAATCTGGCGCTCGCGGAAGGATCGGACGCCACCGGAGCGACCGCATCGGCGCTGCAAGCGGCGCAAGCGGCGCAAGCGGCAACCGCCGCGCCGCCCACTCCCGCGCAAAGCCCGGTGCTGCAAAACGTCGCTGTGCCGGGTTCCACGCAGACGGTC
>JBEKVP010000206.1:0-5245 GCA_049513935.1 Steroidobacteraceae bacterium | reverse complement strand
AGCGCGTGTATGAATATCTTATCCATTGAGCTTTGAACAAAGTCCCCTGAAAGGCTAACTCGACACGGCGCGCGGCGACCTGACAGCGCCGAGCGCCCAATTCGCCCGCGCGCCGACCGTCAATCCCTCACGCTCGCCGGCAGCCAACCGCACGCATCCCGCCAGCGCGATCATCGCGCCGTTGTCGGTGCAAAACTCGGTGCGCGGAAAATACAGCTCCGCCCCGGCGCCGCTCGCGATCTCCTCGAGCCGCTCGCGCAGACGCCGGTTGGCACCGACGCCGCCGGCGACCACCAAGCGCCGGTGCCCCACACTCTCGAGTGCGCGGCGCGCTTTCTCGGCGAGCGTGTCCACGACCGCCTCTTGGAAGCCGCGCGCCACATCCGCTCGAATCTCATCGTCCAGATCGCGGCCCCGCAAGGCTACTAGGGCCGCGGTCTTCAAGCCACTGAAACTGAAGTCGAGCCCGGGACGATCGAGCATCGGACGCGGGAAGTTGAACCGGCCGCTGCGCCCGGTCTCGGCCAAGCGCGCGAGCGCGGCGCCGCCCGGGTAAGGCAGTCCGAGCATCTTGGCCGTCTTGTCGAACGCCTCGCCCGCCGCATCGTCGAGGGTCTCGCCGAGGATGCGATACTCTCCGACGCCGCGCACATCGACGAGCTGCGTGTGACCTCCCGACACCAGCAGCGCCACGAACGGAAATGCGGGAGGATTCGCTTCGAGCAGCGGTGCGAGCAAATGACCCTCCAGATGGTGGATGCCGATCGCGGGTATGCCCCAGGCGAACGCCAGGCTTCGCGCGAATCCCGCTCCCACCAACAAGGCGCCGATCAGCCCGGGGCCCGCCGTGTAGGCCACCCCATCGATGCTGTCGCGTCTCGAGTCCGCTGCGGCCAGAGCCTCGCGCACCAGCGGCAGCAGCCGCACGATGTGGTCCCGGGAGGCGAGCTCGGGCACCACGCCGCCGTACGCCTGATGCAGCGCGATCTGGCTGAAGAGGCGGTGGGAGAGGAGCCCGCGGCTGTCGTCGTAGACGGCCACCGCCGTCTCGTCGCATGAGCTCTCGATACCGATAACGCGCATAAAATACCGTCAAAATGCCCGTTGGGGCGTCCAGTTTGAGGAATCCTGTCGCGGCCGCAATGCGCCGCCTTTGCCTTTTGTGAGGGGGCACTTTAGAATGCGCCCCCCTGTCGCCGAATGACGGCGATTGTCTGTGGCCTTAAGTATTTGAGGTTTGAATGCCCAGCGTCCGTGTTCGCGAGAACGAGTATTTCGATGCCGCCCTGCGCCGTTTCAAGCGCGCGTGCGAGAAGGCCGGTGTCCTCACCGAGCTTCGTCGGCGTGAATTCTACGAGAAGCCGACCCAGGAGCGTAAGCGAAAGAAGGCCGCTGCGGTGAAGCGTCATTTGAAGCGCCTGTCGCGCGAGAACATGCGCGGCACCGGCGGCGGTGCCCCGGCCAGCACGGCGCCCGCCCCCACCCGCTCTTACTAGGAGCCTGTCTAATGCTGCGCCTACTGCGGTCGCCGATTAGCCAGACAGGCTCCTAAGACTCCGGATACCCGTTCCTCGGTGTCTCTGAAAGAGCGAATTACCGATGACATGAAGGCTGCGATGCGCGCCGGCGAGAAGGGGCGGCTCGGCGTCATCCGCATGATCACCTCGGCGATCAAGCAGCGCGAGGTGGACGAGCGCATCAGCCTGGACGACGCACAGGTTCTCACGGTCCTCGATAAGATGATCAAGCAGCGCAAGGAATCGCTGGTGCAGTTCCAGGCTGGAAACCGCCAGGATCTGGTCGACAAGGAATCGGCGGAGATCGCCTTGCTCCAAACCTACCTGCCGGCGCAGCTCAGCGGCGCCGAGATCGATGCGCTGATCGCCGAGGCGATCGCGGCCACGGGCGCCGCGAGCGTCAAGGACATGGGCAAAGTCATGGGCATCATCAAGGCAAAAGCGCAGGGGCGGGCCGACATGGCCGCGGTCGGCGCCAAGATCAAAGCCAAGCTCGGCGGCTGATCGCCAGGCGCCGCGCCTCCATGGCCGGTCGAATCCCACAACCGTTCATCGACGAGGTGGTCGCACGCTCCGACATCGTCGAAATCATCGGCGCGCGGGTCGGCCTCAAGAAGTCCGGGCGCGAATACAAGGCGTGCTGCCCGTTTCATGCCGAGAAGTCCCCTTCCTTCTGGGTGAGCCCGGAGAAGCAGTTCTATCATTGCTTCGGCTGCGGCGCGCACGGCACGGTCGTCGGGTTTCTCATGCAATACGAGAAACTCGGGTTCCTCGACGCCATCGCCGATCTCGCGCAGCGCGCGGGCCTCGAAATGCCGCGCGAGGCGCAAAGTGCCCGCGAGCCGGGCAGCGTCGATCTCTACGAAGTGATGGCGGACGCCGCGCGTTTCTTCGAGCAGAACCTGTCCGACAGCGACCGTGCGCGCGGCTATCTCGCGAAGCGGGGTATCGACGGTCCCACGAGCGCCAAGTTCGCGCTCGGGTACGCCGCCGACTCCTGGAACGCGCTGCTCAATCGATTCGGCGCCGAGGAGGACGAGCGCCGCCGCTTGTTGCAGCTCGGACTCATCATCGAGCGCGAGCCGCGCGGCGGCCAGACCGGCTCCTACGACCGCTTTCGCGACCGCCTGATGTTTCCCATCCGCGATTCGCGCGGCCGTGTGCTCGGCTTCGGGGGCCGAGTCATCGATCAAGGCGAGCCCAAATACCTGAACTCGCCGGAAACCCCGCTGTTTCACAAGGGCCGGGAGCTCTACGGACTGTACGAGGCGAAACAGGCGCGCAACGATTTCAAGCGCGTGGCGATCGTCGAGGGGTACATGGACGTGGTGAGGCTTCATCAAGCCGGAGTCACCTACGCGCTCGCGACGCTCGGCACGGCCACGACCCACGAGCATCTGCACAAAATATTCCGTCTGACGAGCGAATTGGTGTTCTGCTTCGACGGCGACAGCGCCGGTCTTAAGGCGGCATGGCGGGCGCTCGAGAATGCGCTGCCGCTCGCGCGCGACGGGCGCGAGATCAAGTTCACGTTTCTGCCCGATGGACAGGATCCCGACACGTTGGTCGCCGCGGAAGGGCGGGATGCGTTCGAGGCGCGTATCCAGAACGCGCTGCCCCTGTCCGAATATCTCGTGCAGGAGTTGCAGAAGCAGGTGGACATGACTCACGTGGACGGCCGCGCGAAGCTCGCCGCGCTGGCCGCCCCCTTGTTTGCGCGCATGCCCGACGGCGTTTACCGAGAGCTCCTTCTGGACCAGCTCGCGACGCAGATCCGCATGCCTGCCGCGAAGCTCAGGGAGCACATGCAGGCGGGGGCCGCGCCCGCTGGCCGCACCCGAGCGGAGCCCGGCCCGGACCGCGCGGAACCAATCTCCCGTACCCGCAGTCGGATGAGCGTCGGGCGGGGCAATCTGCTGAGCCAGGCGATCAGCCTGGTGTTGCATCACCCCGCCGCTGCGCACGCGGTCGCGCGGGAAGCTCTCGCCGGGGTCGATCTGCCCGGTATGGCGGTACTCCACGAGCTGCTCGAGCAAGCCTCCGGCATGCAGCAGCCGAGCACCGCGATGCTGCTGGAGCGGTGGCGGGAGCGGCCCGAGCACGCCCGCCTGACCGAGCTCGCGATGGCACCCTCCATGGTGAGCGATGACAAGGGTGCCGCCCAGGAGCTCAAGATGGCGGTGCAGAAGCTGGTAGACAACCACGGACCTGGCCGCAGAGTAAACGAATTGCTGCGAAAAGCCGCCGATATGGGCTTGAATTCCGACGAAAAGACGGAATTAAGCCAACTTCTGAAGTCCAAGGGCCGCCCCGGCGGTCCGGCATGAGCTAAAGAGCATTCCTGGCCACGGAGTGGCCAAAATCGTATACTTATCGGCTTGGCATTCAAACTGTCGATCCTTTTCATGAGGCGTCCACTTTGATCAAAAAAGCGCCAGCAGGCACGGCGACCCAAATCGCTGACGAGCGCCAATCGCAACTGAAGTTGTTGATCGCGCGCGGCAAGGAACAGGGCTATCTCACCTACGCCGAAGTCAACGACCACTTGCCGAGCGAGATCGTCGATCCGGAGCAGATCGAAGACATCGTCAACATGATCAATGACATGGGCATTCCGGTCTACGAGAAAGCACCGGATGCGGAATCGTTGCTGCTGACCGACGCCACCGCGGCGCCGGACGAAGAGGCGGTCGAGGAAGCCACCGCGGCGCTCGCCAATCTCGACGCCGAGTTCGGCCGCACCACCGATCCCGTGCGCATGTACATGCGCGAGATGGGCACCGTCGAGCTGTTGACGCGCGAGGGAGAGATTCGCATCGCGAAGCGCATCGAGGAAGGCCTCGAGGCCGTCAAGGTCGCGCTCGGCAGCTATCCCGGTACGTATGATCTTTTGCTGCGGCACTACGAGACCGTCAAGGCTGGCCAGATGCGCCTGGTGGACGTCATCGTCGGCTTCGTGGACCCGAACGCACCCGATGAGATCGCGCAACCCCAGAATCCGAAGATGATGGCGCTCGAGCGCGAGGAAGCGGCGAACGACGACGACGAGGAGCGCGACGAGGACGAGGAGGCCATCGACACCGGTCCGGATCCCGAAGAGGCGGCCAAGCGCTTCAACTCGCTCGCCAAAGCGCACCACCAGTTCTTGAATGCGCTCGACAAGCACGGGTCGAAGGATCCGAAGACCCAGAAGATCCGCAAGAAGATCTGCGCCGAGTTGATGGAGCTCAAGCTCTCGCCGAAGATGTTCGATCAACTGATCGACAACCTGCGCCAGCATGTGACGGAAGTACGGCTGCTCGAGAAGGAGATCATGTTCCTCTGCATCAAGCAGGCCGGGATGCCGCGCAAGGATTTCATCTCGACGTTTCCCAAGAACGAGACGAGCACGCGCTGGCTCGACAAGCACATCAAGGCGAAGAAGCGCTACTCCGCGCCGCTGGCGAAGTTCAAGGAGGAGATCGAGCGCCGCCAGAACAAGCTTAAGGATCTGGAGGGTTTGTTCCACGTCCTGATCAACGAGATCAAGGAGATCAACCGCGAGGTCTCGATCGGCGAGGCCAAGGCGCGCCGCGCGAAGAAGGAGATGGTGGAGGCGAATCTGCGTCTGGTGATTTCGATCGCGAAGAAATACACCAATCGCGGCCTGCAGTTCCTCGATCTCATTCAGGAGGGCAACATCGGCCTGATGAAGGCGGTGGATAAGTTCGAGTACCGTCGCGGCTACA
>JBEKVP010000205.1:0-5254 GCA_049513935.1 Steroidobacteraceae bacterium | reverse complement strand
GCATGCGGTATTGGGGCGATTGAAATCCCGAGGATCGCCCGAGCGTGTTGCGGAACGCCGAATAGTCGTACGGCGTGATGGTCGCCAGAACGTCCCAGGTCTGCAGGAGCTGCTGCTGAATCGTCGATACGCGTGCCAGCATCTTGAACGTCGGCCCGAGGTCGTCGCGCCGCACGCAGGCGACCACCGCATTCAATTCGTGCAGGCAAAGCTTCATCCACAGCTCGGACACCTGATGGATGACGATGAACAGCATCTCGTCGTGCTGGTAGGACAGCGGGTGCTGCGCATCGAGCAGCCGGTCGAGATTCAGGTACTGAGAGTAGCTCAGCGAACTGGTGAGATCCCAATGTACCGCCTCGTCGCGCACATCGACGAACGGTTTCACCGCCGGCTCGTGCTCGCTCAAGGCCTGAACACCCACGCCGGAACCGTCCGCCAGCCCGCCAAGAGCTCGCGGTCGAGGCGGCGGTAATCGGGCTCGAGCGACTCCACCAGGCGCCAGAATCCCGCCGAGTGATTCATGTGCTTGGTATGCGCCAGCTCGTGCACGAACAGGTAGCGCACTACCTCGGCCTTAAGAAAGACCAGCGAACAATTGAGGCTCACCGTGCCCCGCGTCGAGCAGCTGCCCCAGCGGGTGCGTTGGCAGCGGATGACGACCCGCTGGATGGAATAATTCAAATCGTCCGCCAACCTGAGCAGTGCCGGCGCGAGCCGCTGCTCGGCGGCCTCCTTGAGCCAGCGCTGCAGCTCGAGGCGTACCTGGTCGGTGTCGGGCGCGCGCACCGTGAGCCGCGTGCCGCACAGGGCGATGTCCCGCCGCGTGCCGTCTTGCCACTCGACCTCGAAACGCTCGCCGGTGAGCGCGAACTCGACGCTCCGCGGCAGCGCCGCGGGCGGCTCGATGAAGCAGCGCATGGCGGCGACTTTACGATCGATCCAAGGCGTGAAGCGCTGGACGAACTCGCGCACGGTGCGGGCATTGACGCCCACGGGGACCACGATCTCCACGCGCCCGCCGATGTGAACGCGTGCGGTCAACCGGCGCGCCCGCGTGCTCACCCGGACCGCAAAGGGGTCGCTCGAGCTGCGCGTCTCGAACAGCGATAGTTGCGTGCCCGCTGGCTTCATCGCCGCGAATGATACCAGGTTCGGCGCCGCGGGCGGTCCGCGCCCCGGGCCTCGAGCCTGCTCGAGCGCCTCGCGCAGCCGGGTCGCCTCGCGCGGCCGCTCAGCGGTGCGCGAGCGCCGCCATCTCCCTCTGCGCCGCCTTGTAATCAGGCGCCGCGAGCAGCGACTTCTCGAGCCAGTTGCGGGCGCCGAGCACATCCCCCTTGACTTGCAGCTGCGTGCCGAGCGCGAGATATGCCTCCGCGTGGCCCCAGCCGGGCACGTCGTCGCGGGTGCCGGAGGTCTGGTCGAACAGCTGCGCCGCCTCCTGCAATTGCTCGAAGGCCCGCTTGTTCTCAGGCGAGCCGGGTTTGGAGCGGGCCAGGCCGTCCATGGCCGCGAGATACAAGACGCGGGGATTGCGCGGCGCGAGCCCCTGCGCCGCGCGCAGGCGCTCCTCGGCATGGGATCGCAGCAACACCGCCTCCAGGCGGCGGTACTGGGCGAGCTGCGCATAACAGGCGGACTGCAGCGTCAAAGCCTCCACCGACTTCGCATCGCTCTCGAGGATGGGCTTGAGCTGATCGACGCAGTCGGCGAACGCCGGCCCCGCGCTTTTCGGCTTCTTGGTCTCGGCGAGCAGCCCGTAGCGATACTCCGCGTGCGCGAGGTGATAGTGCAACGCCGCGTCGGCGCCGCCCGATTTGACTTGATTGGTGAGGTTCTGCACGAGGTTCACGAGCTCGTTGGTATCCTCGGTCTGGTACGCGTAGAGGATCCGGGCCTGCAGATCGCCGCCCTCTTGAGCCAAGGCTGAGAGCGCTGCGCCCGACAAGAGCGCCGTCCACAACAGACCCCTGACTCGTCCCATTGACTCCCCGGCATTAAAGCGCGATCGGCTCGCGTGTACGATACGAAGGAAGATATCACAACGAGGCGGCGGTTCTTGAGCGGCGAGCTGATCGACATCGGATCGAATCTGACGCATTCGAGCTTCGTCCCCGATCTCGATCAGGTGATCGAACGGGCGATGGCGGCGGGTGTTCTGCGTCAGGTGGTAACGGGAGCGGACCTTGCGGGCTCGCGCGCGGCGGCGCGGCTCGCCGCCGGCCATCCGGCGTTGTGGAGCACAGCGGGCGTGCATCCGCACCACGCCTCCGAGTTCGATCCCTCGCGCCACGAGGAGCTGCGCGAGATCTTGCGCCTGCCGCGCGTCGTGGCGGTCGGCGAATGCGGCTTGGACTATTTTCGCGATTTTTCGCCCCGACCGGCGCAGCGTGCCGCCTTCATCGCGCAGCTCGGGATTGCGGCGGCCTGCGGCAAGCCCGTGTTTCTGCACCAGCGCGACGCTCACGAGGACTTCACGGCGATTCTCGCCGAACACCGCTCGGCCCTCGCCGGCGGTGTGGCCCATTGCTTCACCGGCGGTCCGCGCGAGCTCGAGGCCTATCTCGCGCTCGGCCTGTCGATCGGCGTCACGGGGTGGGTGTGCGATGAGCGGCGCGGCGCGAGCCTGCGCGAGTCGGTACCACGCATCCCGGGCGAGCGTCTGATGATCGAGACCGATGCGCCCTATCTGCTGCCGCGGGATCTCGAGCCGCGGCCGAAGTCCCGCCGCAACGAGCCCGCGTTCCTGCCGCACATCGCGCGCACGGTGGCGGCGCTGCGCGGTGAATCGCCGCAGGATCTCGCCGCGGCGACGACGCAAAACGCCCTCCGATTCTTCGGCCTGCCCGAATCCTAGAGACTGGTGAAGAGGTGCGGGCTCGGCCGCAGCTGGGCGACGAGGCGTGTCCAGACCTCTTCCGACTGCTCGAGCGCCGCCGAGCCCTTGAGGCTCCGGTCGACCTGCGGGAATTCCACCTCGATGCCGTCGAGCATCATCACGTACTTCGGCATGCCCTTGGTGAACTTCCCCACGTTCGAGAAGAGCAGCCGGCCTTCCACGGGGAACTCGCCCGCCAGGGCCTTGACTGCGGCGATCCGGTCATAGAGCGCCGGTTGCGGATTGTCGAAGGTGAAGCGGCGCCGGCCCATGACGGTCCAATCGCTCATCTGATCGCCGCCGAAGATGAGTCCCGCGACGCGACGCGTGTCGAGCACCAGGATTCCCCGCGGGGTGAGCAGCAAGTGATCGATGTGAATGAATCCGCCCATGCCGTCGGGCACCAGAATCTGATGCACGGCTTCATAGGCGACTCGATCCAGGCGCGCAAGGAGTGCTTTGCGGCGCGCCCGGCGCTGATAGGCGCCGATGCCGACGTAACCGCCCGCGCCGATCATCAATAACGCTGCGCCGGCCGCAACCCATTGCGGCTCGATTCGAAGGTCGTTCATTCGAGCGCCGCGGCCACCGCCTTGAGCGTGGGCGGCAGGTCCAGCATGTGCTGCGGCAGCTCGAGCAACCGGCCCAGCGCCGCAGGGACCTCGACCGGCTTGCCGATGATCGGCTCGACGATGTCGTTGAATTTGGCGGGATGCGCCGTCGCGACCAGCACCCATGGACCGTCGCGCCGCTCGCTCTCGCTCAGGCGGCGATAGACTTCAGCCGCTGTCGCCGTGTGCGGACACCATTCGCGTCCAAATTGCATGAAGTCCTCTCTGATGCGTGTGCGGATTGTAGCGTCATCGACGCTTTCCGCGCTCAGATGTTCGCTGATGGCGTCAAATGTAGGATAAAGCGCACGCAGCCGCTCCATGTTGCTCGGATTGCCGACATCCATGGCGGACGCCAGCGTCTGGATGCTCGGCCGCGGGAGCCACTCGCCGGTGCGCAAATAGTCGGGCACGGTGCGATTCGCGTTGTGCGCCAGCACGATGCGGTCGATCGGGAAGCCGACCGCCCGTGCCCAAACCGCGGCGAAGGCGTTACCGAGGTTGCCCGCGGGAATGATATACGACCCCTTCGCGCCGGTGCGCCGCTCGATCTCGAGGCTCGACGCCGCGTAATACACCGTCTGAGGCAGCAAACGGCCGATGTTGATGCTGTTCGCGGAGCTGAAGTGGTGCCTGGTCCGCAGCGTGAAGTCCATGAACGCCTCTTTCACCAGCCGCTGGCAGTCGTCGAAGGTGCCGTCGATGCGCAGCGCGATCACATTGTCGCCCCAGCAGGTGAGCTGCTGCTCCTGCCGCGGGCTGACCATGCCCTTCGGATACAAGATGACGACCCGAACCCACGGCCGCAGGTGAAACGCCGCCGCCACCGCGCCGCCGGTGTCGCCCGAGGTCGCCACCAAAATGGTCATCGGGGGATCCGCAGGCGTCTGCAGCCGCGCGAGCGTCTCCGCCAGAAAACGCGCGCCGAAATCCTTGAACGCCGCAGTCGGTCCGTGGAACAGCTCGAGCACGAACAGCGGATCCGCGCTCCTCGAGACGGGCGTCGTCGGCGCCGGAAAGTCGAGCGCCGCCTGCGCGATCTCGCCGAGCGCGGGCGCGAGCCGATCTCCCTCGAAGAATCCCGCGAGAGCGCCTCGCGCGATCTCGGGCAGGCGGGTGAGGCCGGCGAACTCCTTGGGGTCGATCGAGGGGAGCCGCGTCGGCACATAGAGGCCGCCGTCCGGCGCCAATCCTTGGCGGATGGCCTCGCCCAAGCTGACGTTCGGCGTGCCGGCCCGGGAGCTGATGTATTGCAGGTCCGACATCAGGTCCCCACCACCCTGGCACCCGCATTGTCGAGCGCGGAGATCCACGAATCGCTGTCGAGCGAGTGGCGCGCGAATGCGGCAACCATGGCCGCCCGCACCGGCTCGGCGTGCTCGATCTCCGCCCAGGCGAACACCGAGGGGCCGGCGCCCGAGATCGAGCAGCCGAGCGCGCCGGCCGACATGGCGCCGCTCTGCACGTCCTTGAAACCCGGAATCAGGGTCTGGCGCTGCGGCTCGATGATGACGTCGTTGAAGGAGTCCCGGATCATGTCCAGATCGTTCGAGTAGCAGCCGCTGATGAACCCCGCGAGGTTCGCCGTCTGCCACACGAAATCCGAGCGCGTCACGTCGCTCTTGAGCACCGCGCGTGCCTCGCGGGTGCCGAGATGCATGTGAGGATGGACCAGCACGCAGCGCACCCTAGAGGGGACGGGAATTTGCTTCACACGAGGATGATCGATTCCGACGGTCAATACCAGACCGCCGAACAGGCACGG
>JBEKVP010000204.1:0-5260 GCA_049513935.1 Steroidobacteraceae bacterium | reverse complement strand
GCGCGATGGTCGACAGGGGCACGGGAACGCCGCCTATGTTTGCGATGGGGTAGTCCAGGAGCTGCGCGACGTCGAGGCGCGAGACCCGCTGGACCTGCGGGATGACGCGGTACGAGCGGGTCTGCATGCTGAAGTAATTGACGTAGCCCCCCCCGAGGAGACTCCCGAGCGAGGCGCCGACCTGGCTCATGGTCAGACCGATCTGCGCCGCCTTGTCGCGGTCGATCTCGATCACCGCCTGCGGCAGGTCGTAGCGCATGTCCGTGTCGAAGAACGCAAACATGCCGCTTCTGTTGGCCTCGTCGAGGAACGCACGCGACACCTCGTTAAGGCGCAGTGCCGGCTCGGTGGTCTTGATCGCGAATTGCACCGGTAAGCCGCGCGCGCCGGGGAGCGAGGGGAGCTGGAACACCGCGATCCGCTGTCCGGCGATGCTGTTGAGCTTGTGCTGCAGGTTGTGCTGGATCTCGCTCGCGCTTGGGCGCGTGGAGATCGGCGTGAGCACCAGGCCGTCGAACGACTGTGTCGGCGTCTCGATCTGGAAGAGGGTATCGATGCCCTTCTGGGCGTTGATCAGCCGGGATACCTCGGCGCCGTCCAGGAGCTTGCGCTGCAGAGTCGCATCCGGCGCGGAGGTGATCTGCGCGCCCATGAATCCCTGGTCCTCCTGGGGCGCGAGCTCGCTCTTGGCGCTGCGGTAGAGGAGCCCGATGCTGACGAGCACGAGGACCACGAACACCGCGGTCACGGGCGTGAAATGCAAGCTGCGCTCGAGGCGGTGCTGGTACCAGGACCGTAAGCGCTCGAAGCGCGCGTCGATGAACTTGACCACGCGATCTTCCCAGCTTGCGTGATCGCCGCGGTGCGGCTTCAAGAGCTTCGCGCACATCATGGGCGAGAGCGTCAAGGCGATCACCGCGGAGACGGTCACGGCGGCGGTGAGCGTGAAGACGAACTCGGTGAACAGCGCTCCGGTCAGCCCGCTTTGAAAACCGATGGGCACGTACACCGCGAGCAGCACCACCGTCATCGCGATGATCGGGGTGCTGAGCTCGCGCGCGGCTTGAATGGCGGCAGGGAGCGGCGACATCCCGGCCTCGAGATGCCGATTGACGTTCTCGACCACGATGATGGCGTCGTCGACCACGAGGCCGATCGCGAGCACGAGCGCGAGCAAGGTGAGCAAGTTGATCGAGAAGCCGAGCACCAGCATGATCGCCAACGTGCCGACCAGCGAGAGCGGAATGGCGATGACCGGGATCACCACGGAGCGCGGCGAGCCGAGGAATGCGAAGATGACCAGCATCACGATCGCCAGCGCCTCGATCAGCGTGACGGCGACCTCGTGGATGGAGGCATTCACGAAGTCGGTGGAATCGAAGTCGATGCGGCCCTCCAGGCCCCGCGGGAGCTGCGCCTGGATGTCGGGAAAGACGGCGCGCACGCCCTTGACCACCGCGAGCAGGTTCGCCTTCGGAGCGACCTGAATGCCGACGAACACGCCGGTCCCGCCCTTCACCGATACCCGGGCCTCGTAGCTGTCCGCGCCGAGCGATACCTCGGCGACGTCGGACAGTCGGATGTTGGCGCCGTTCACCGGCTTGACGATGAGATTGCGGAACTCCTCGACGGTATGCAGGCTGGTCGTAGAGGTGAGATTCACCTGGATCATTTGACCCTTGGTGTTGCCGACGGCGGAGATGTAGTCGTTGGCGGCGAGGGCGGCCGAGACATCGCTCGCCGTGAGGCCGTAGGCCGTCAACTTGCGGGGATCGAGCCACGCGCGCAGCGAGAAAGTGCGCCCGCCGATGACTTCCGCCGTCTGCACGCCCTCGATCGCCTGGAGGCGCGGTTGCACGACGCGGATCAGGTAGTCGGTGATCTGGTTCGATCCGAGAACCTTGCTCGTGAATCCGAGATACATGGCGTCGGTGGTCTGGCCGATCTGAACCGTGATCACCGGTTGCAGGGCGCCGCTCGGCAGCTGATTCACCACCGAGTTGACCTTGATGTTGATCTCCGCGGCCGCCTTCGAGCTGTCGTAATTCTGGCGCAGGTACGCCGTGATCGTGCTGGTGCTGTTCTGGCTGGTCGAGGTCATGTAGTCGATGCCGTTCGCTTGTGCCACGGCCGCCTCGATGGGCGTCGTGATGAAGCCTGCAACCGACTCCGGATCCGCGCCCGGGAAGCTGGTGGAGATCGTGACGACCCCGTTCTCCGTCTTCGGGTACGCAAGGACCTGCAGCGCGCTGTACGAGCGCAGGCCCGCCACCAGGATCACGAGGCTCACCACGGAAGCAAGCACCGGCCGGCGGATGAAGATGTCGGTGAATTTCATGGCGGCTTATTTCGTTCGGCCACTCATTCGTTCGGCGGCGAGGGATTCGGATCGTTTGCCGGCTGAACCGTGTTGTTGATGGTCACCGCCGTGCCGTTGTGCAGCTTCATCTGGCCGGCGGTCACCACGACTTCGCCCTCATTGACGCCGCTCTGAATGGCGATCTGATCGCCGCGCGCCGCGCCGAGCACGATGAAGCGTTGCTGCACCGTGTCCGGCGCCGTGCCGGCCCCGTGCTGCACAATGTAGACCGTGTCGCCGTACGGGTTGTAGGTGATGGCCGTCCGTGGCAGGGTGACCTGCTGGGTCGCCTCGCCGGCCTCGATCACCACGTCGGCGAACATGCCGGGCACCAGCCGCCGGTCGGCGTTGGGAAACGCGGCGCGCACCTGCACGTTGCGGCTCGCCGCGTCGATCTTGGAATTGATCGACTCGATGACACCCTGGAAGCTCACGCCCGGATAGGTATCGATGGCCGCGGCGACGGCCTGGCCGATCTTGATATGCGCGAGCGCCCTTTGCGGGACGTAGAAGTCGACCAAGATGGGATCGAGCGCCTGCAGCGTCACGATCGCGGTACCCGCGGCCAGGTACTGGCCGACGTCGACCTGGCGGATGCCGAGCCGGCCGGCGAACGGCGCCTTGACGACCTTCTCGTCGATGAGCGCCTGCTGCGCGACCACCTGCGCACGCGCCGACTTGAGCGTTGCCGCGTCGGTATCGATCGTCGCCTGGCTCACGGCCTGCGCCGCGAATTGTTCTCGATCGCGCTTCAAGGTCTGGTCTGCGAGCTCGGCCTGGGCCTTAAGCTGGTCGAGCTTGGCGAAATCGTCGTACGGCCGGAGCCGCAGGAGCAGCTTGCCGGCGGGCACGTCGTTGCCGGAATCAAACTCGATGTCATCCACCACGCCGGAAATCATCGCGGACAAATCCGCCCCGCGCACGGCGCGCAGCGTACCCACGGCGCGAATCTCTGCCTGCCACGTGGCTTTCGATGCCGTGATCGTCGAGACGGTCTGCGGCGCCGTCGCGGCACCGGCCATGGCTTGCTTGATCTTGCCGCCGACGAAGAACTGCCAACCGAAGATCGCGCCGAGCACCAGGGCGACGCTGAGCACCATGATCACCAGCGGCCGGATCATCGCGCGCGCCGGCACCGGCGCGTCGTCTGTGGGGGTGGCGGGTTGAAGTGTGCTCACGGAATGTCCTCAAGGTGTCGCAGCGGCGGCAATGTCGGCGCGGTTCCACCAGCCGCCGCCCAGGGCTTGAAAGAGCGCGGCCGTGTCGCTGAAGCGCTGCGCGCGCGCCTTGACCAGGGCAATGACGGCCGTTTGATAGGTCTGCTCCGCGGCGAGCACCTGCAAATAGCTGGCCCCGCCCGCTCGGTACTGCACGTCGGTCAGATCGAGGCTGCCGGCCGCCGAGCGCTCGGCCGCTGTCTCGGCGGCGAGCGCCTCGGCGTCGCCTTCGAGGGCGGCCAGGGAATCGGAGACGTTCTGAAAGGCGGCGAGCACTGTGGCCCTGTAATTGGCGGCGGCCTCCTCGGCTGCGGCCACGGCGGCACGGCGCTGATGCACGAGCTGGCCGCCCTTGAAGAGCGGCTGCGTCACCGACCCCGCGATGCCCCACACCAGCGAGGCGGGCGACAAGAGGTCGGCCAAGCGGGTCGCATCGCCGCCGTAGTTGCCGGTGATACTGAGCTGCGGCAGCATGTTCGCGGTCGCGACGCCGATCTGGGCGGTCGCCTGGTGCAGCAGGGCGGAGTATTGCTGCACGTCGGGACGCTGCTCGATGAGCTTGGAGGGCAAACTCACCGGCAGCTCGGCCGGTAAGTGCAGCGATTCAAGATGGAATTCGTTTCCCGAGTACTCGGTCGGCAGCGCGCCGACGTAGGTTGCGAGGAGGTTGCGCTCTTGCACGAGCTGGCTGCGCAGCGGCGGGAGCGACGCGAGCGTCGCTTGCAGCGTCGACTGCTGCAGCAGAACGTCGGCGCGCGACGCGCCCCCGGCGGTGACGCGCCGCTCGGTGATGTGGAGCTGCCCCTCCTGCACGCGTGCGATCTGCTCGGTCGCCGCGATCTGGTCACGCAGCGAGGCTTCCGCGACGGCGGCGGTCACGACATTGGCGGTGAGGGCCAGATAGCTCGCTTCGAGCGAGAAACGGGCGTAGTCGGCCTGCGCCTTCAACGCCTCGATCTGCCGGCGCACCCCGCCGAACGCATCCAGCGTGTACGACACGTTTACCGCGGCGCTGTTCAACGTGTAGTAGTAAGACCCTTCACCCGGCAGGCCGTAGGCCTCGAGAGAGCTCCGATTGCGCTGCGCCTCATAGGTTCCCGACAAGCTGGGAAACAGTGCGCCGCGCTGCGCGGCGACGTTCTCGTTTGCTTGCTTGAGCGTGGCGTGCGCCGCCTCGAGGGTCGGATTCTTCTGGAGCGCCTGCTCGATGAGAGTGTTGAGCTCGGCCGATTGAAACAACGTCCACCATTGGCCTGGGATGTCCGAGCCGTCGACGAAGCGCTGCGGCTCGCCGCCCGCTCCCGGCGCCGACGCGGTGACCGAGGGGGGCACGCTGCCCGCGGGCGTGAACCCCGCATGCGCCGGCGCCGCCGGCTCGCGGAAGTTCGGGCCCACGGCGCAGCTGGCGAGCAAGCCCGCCAACGCGCCGATGACCGATCGTCGGATGCGCGAGGACATAATAAAAGAGCGCGCGGACATCAATCCGCACGGTCCACGGCGGGCAGGCCGCGCGGCGCCGCGCCGTTCAGGAAGATATCGACCGCTTGATTCAGGTGCGCGGGAAAAGCGAGCTTCGAGATCTCGTCCGGCGATCCGAACAAGAGGCATTCGTGCACCTCCGCACAGACCATTTGCATGAACAGCGCCGCGCAGCGCTCCGGATCGGCGAGGCTCAGGTTGCCCT
>JBEKVP010000203.1:0-5263 GCA_049513935.1 Steroidobacteraceae bacterium | reverse complement strand
ACGGGAGCCGCGCCGTGATCCTGCTGAATCGCGGCGCTGGCGAACAACCGATCTCCGCGAACTGGGAGGATCTCGGTTATCCCAGCGCCGTCAGTGCTTCGGTGCGCGACCTGTGGCAGCACAAGGATCTGGGAAAGTTCACCGGGAGATTTTCGGCAACAGTGCCGTCGCATGGCGTCGTGATGGTCACGGTGAAGCCGTGATGCTGCCGGCCGGCTTTAGTCCTTTGGGAAGTTAGGGTCGGCCTTTACTTCTTCGATCTGTTCGGTGTGGCGGGCGCTGTGCGCCGAGATCAGCAGCAGCCACTGGTATCCATCCAGGGTTCCGAAAACCTGGTGATCGAAGAAATGGTCGCGCAGGTCGTCATTCGTGGTCCGAATGTAGTCCATGGTCGCCCTGCGGCTGTCTTCAAACGCCTTCGTCAGCTCAGCCTCTGAGGCCCAACGTCCCGTGGGACGCAGGATCTCGGGCGCCTGCGCTTTGTGACTGCGGTCCGGCATCCTCTCGAGAATCATTTGATCTTTGCCCTTCACCAGTTCGCGTTTCTCGGGAGCCGCTGGAGACTGCATGATCCTCTTTTGCACGAGGCCGAGAAGCGTCGACTCCGCAACCGCGATGTGTTCCGATACCTCGGCCACCGACCAGCGATCCGGCGCGGGCTTGAACGTCCACTGCTTCTGCGAGAGGCCGGCAATCGACTTGAGAAAATTGTCGCGCGTGGTTTGAAATTGCTGCAGGGCAAAGTCGCGCTCCTGCGCAGTCAGCGGGGATGCCGCGGTTGGCGGGGTCTGTGGTGTAGTCTGCGCGATGGCAGAAGTCAGAGCCAGACAAAACATTGCAACAGCCAGAGTCAGCGCAGTCTTATTTGCTCGCATGTGCAATCCTCCTGGGAGATTTGTACACAGATGTTGTCGGCCTGACCAAGGATGCAACAAACATTTCCTCAGCGCTTATTCTTCAGCTCTTCCATCACGCTCTGGATCAGCTCCTTCGCGTCGGTCAAGCTCTTCATGATGATTTGAATATCCATCACCGGCTTGCCGGGCCAGCGCTGGCTCTGGCAATAGATGCCGTGCTGGCCGACCAGAGCCATCGCATCGGTGATGGTGTCCATGGTGACGGCAAGACGCCCGCGGGGCACGCCCATCATGGTCTCGTAGTGTTCCAGCTCTTCCTGCTTTTCGTCGAATACCGGCATGCCAAGATTGTACCTGCGGCAGCGTGGGGAGCATAATAGTCGGCGGACATAATCCCTTCGAAAACGTCAAAAGCTCGTAGCAACACCGCAATTCAAAAGGAGAGACCATGCAAAAACAATTCGCCCTTTTCGCGTTCGCGATTTTGACCCTAACCCTGTTCGCTTCGGCGCAGGCCAGTCCCCCGAGTCCACCGGCTTCGGCCTCGTGTGATCTCGGCATGGGCAAGACCATCAAGACTGACTACTCCAGCCCGCGCCTGCGCGGCCGCAAGATGGTCGGTGGTGTTGACCCTTACGGCGAAGTCTGGCGTAACGGCGCCAACGCCGCGACAACGTTCGTGACCAGCGCCGACGTTGTAGTGGGCGGAACGAAAGTGCCCGCCGGGAACTATACATTGTTTGTTCTTCCAACGGCAGACAAATGGACGCTCATCATCAACAAGAAAACCGGCGAGTGGGGCATCCCCTACAAATACGAAAGCGATGAACTCGCCCGCATTGACATGAAAATGTCCGCGCCTGCGTCGCCCGTTGAGAACTTTACCATCGTCTATGACAAGACGCCCTCCGGCTGCACCTTGCGCGAGGAATGGGATACAACTCGTGCGACCGTGGACATCCGAGCGAAGTAACGCATCACACCACTCGAGGAAACTGCACGAGAGCCCCAGTCGGAGCTGCGCTGCCGAAGAAGGCTCTGTGCAGTTTCATTTTTTCTGCAGCCGCAGCGCGTCGGCGGCTTGCTGCGCCTCGACAAAATCAGCAGAGATTTTCAGCGCTTGCTGGTAGGCATCGAGCGCTTCCGGTGCATGCCCGGCCTGCGCCAGCGTGCGGCCGAGTTCGAAATATCCCCGGGCGTTTGGCTGCAATTCCACCGAGCGCGAGAGATCGCTGATCGCTTCGTCGAGCTTGCCTTGCTTCTGCGCCAGCAGGCCGAGTCCGAGCCACGCATTGGGCTGGTTGGGATTCAAGCGCAACGATTGCTCGAAACTCAGGCGCGCCGCCTCATCTTCCCCAAGAGCTCGTTGGGCCGCGCCCAAGTTGGCGTAGGTCTGCGCTAACAGGCCGGGATCGGAAGTTAACTCAACCGCAGCCTCATACTCGGCCACCGCCTCGCGCATCTGGTGGTGGTTCTGAAGATAGATTCCGAGATTGCTGCGGCTCATAGGATCGCGCGGATTGATGCGCGCCGCAGCTTCGAAGTGCGGATGCGCGTCTTCTTCTCGACCCTCCAGAATGAGGGCGCCACCGAGATTATTTTCGGCCACAAAATTATTCTCCGTAACCGCGAGCGTGTGCGACCACAACTCGTAGTTGCTCTGCCAGTATCCGATCTGGCGATGCGTGACGAACGCAAGCGCAACCAGGACAACTGCAGCCGCAAACGCCGGCCAAAGACCGAGCCGTTTTTCTTCCGCCCAGTCGGCGACTCCGAAAGCGATCATCACGAATATTCCGATCAGCGGAATGTAAGCGTAGCGGTCGGCCATGGCGGCTTCGCCCACCTGCACCAGTCCGATCACCGGCACCAGCGTTCCCAGAAACCACAACCAGCCGACGAGCAAGTAACGACGCGCGCGAAACCGCCACGCGAAAGCGGTGATGGCCAGCAGAACCAGGGCCGCAACCAGCACCTGCCACGCCGCCAGCGAATCTCCAGGATGCGGATACAAAGGAGCAAGCCGCGCAGGCCAGACCATCTTCCACAAGTACATCGCGTACGCGTAGATTGCAGTTGCGATGCGCGCTCCGAAAGAAACTTCGGCGGTGGTGCGCACCGCTCCACCAGCCTGCTGCGCTCGCATGGTGATGACCGCGCTCGCGGCAGACATAGTCAGCAACGGCAGCTTCTCGATCGCGAGTTGCGACCAGGAAAACGTGGGCCGAGTCTTGTCCGCTTCGACTTTCGATTGGACGCCCGCTTCGATGCCAGCCCCCCGCACTCGCGCCAGCGGCCAGTAGTCGAGGTTGTAGCGGAGGCACGGTGGCGGCGGGTCCGGCTCCAGCCCGCAGGCGAGGAGCAGGTCGCACGTGGGGAGCGGCGCGGGCTCACCGTGCTCGACGCTGGCCAGGTTGTCCGCGTCGACCGCGTAAAGCGTGACGTCCGCGCCGAGGAGCGGCGTCGCGTCGCTCATGGCGACGACGCCGCCGAGCGGGATCCCCGGGTAGTTGCTCCCCGGCATCGCGCCGTCGCTGGGGAAGGGAAGGACCGGGGCCACGACGCCGCCGACGGCCCAGCAGAGGCGAACGTCGTTCAGGCTGGGCGACGCCTGGACGAGGAGCGCGGTCGTCGGCAGGACGGGGGGAGGACCGTCGGGTCCGGCCTCGGGGTACGGCGCGTCGGTCGTGGCGTCGAAGGCGACTCCCGAGTCGGCGCCGGAGCCGCCGTCGTAGGAGAAGGGGGCCGCGTTGGCCGAGGCCAGCGCGCCGCACGCCCCGACGACGAGCGCGCCCGCGGCCGCGAGGGCGACCGCGAGGAGGCCCGCTGCCACCCGGGCGGTGAGGCCCTGCCGCGAGAGCAGGGCATATCGTAAGGAAAGCATGCACGCATCGTAGCCGGGCGATCGGCGTCGCGCTCGCCGCGGCGAGGGCCCAGGTCACTGGCCGATCATCGGTATCTGACCCGCCACGCAGGCCTCGATGAAGCCGTCGACGTCGGCCTCCGCGGTCGCGTTGTCGTACGCCACGAAGTGCCCGTCGTAGGTGCTCGCGGGCGCGTACTGTCGCACGAGCGCGGTCAGGTCCACGCCGTTCACCGTCGCGTTGCCGCCCGCGGGGACGGGCACGGTGGCGCTCACGAGGAACGCATCCGGCGTCACCCCGGTCGGAGCCGCGGCCTGACCGAGCCCCGCCGTGATCGCGAACGTCTGCTGCGTGGCCGGCGGCGCGTAGGTGTCGCCCTGCCCGTAAGGCTGGAAGAGGTGCTTCTGGTCGGCGGCGGCGAGCGGGTTCGTGACGAGCAAGCCGGCGTAGTTCAGCGGATCGACGAGGCCGAGATCGCCCTGCAGCAGCGACAGCACGGGGTGGTTGATGTCGACGCTCGGATCCTCGAGCACCACCGGGATGATGGCCGCGATGTCGACCGGGTTCGTCTTCGTCACGAGCGCGTCCATCAGGCTCGCGCCCTGGCCGCTCAACACGGCGCCGGTGACGCCCGAGGTGTAGGGCATCGCGATTCCGCCGCACGTGGCTCCCTGCGAGTGACCCCAGAAGGCCAGCGCGCCGGCCTTGATCTCGGCCTGCGTCGGCGACGACGCCGCCGGCAGATCGAACCCGGTCGCGAAGCGCACGAGCGACATCTGGTCGGCCGCGCCCTGCAGCGGATTGCCGCGCGCCGCGGCGGGGTTCGCGAAGTTGAAGAACAGGTTGTCCGGCGAGTCCTGCGACGTCCCTCGCCGCGTCCCGTGCTCGACCTGGTCGATGCCGAGGACCGCCACGCCGATGGCCGCCATGCGCGCCGCCACGCCCTCCGGGATGTCGCTGCGGAAGCTCCCGCCCGTGCCGTGCGCGTAGACGAGGAGCGGCCACCCCGACGCGGGCATCGCCGTTCCCGTCGGGACGGTCAGCGACATGCACACCGCTTCGGTGCGCTGCATCTGCGGGACGCCGTTCGAGGACAGCACGAAGTCGCCGCCGTCGGTGGGCGTGAGGTACGGCTCACTGCCTTGCTGGAAGATCGGCAGCGTGATCATCGCGTGGAGCTCGGCGAACGTCGGATCTTGCGGCGAGCCGCACGCGCGGTCGCCCGTGGCCTGGGGGCACGGCGAGGGCGCGTTCGCGCAGTCGATCCAGCTCGTGGCGGTGGGCACCGCGGTGGCGGCGACCGCGGCGGCGAGGTTCGGTCCGATGGCGGCGGGCGCGCCCGTCGTGAACACGGTGGCATCGAGGATGCTCGAGACCGGCAGGTCCAGGGCCTTGGCCCACGCACGCAGCGGCGCGTACTTCGTCCACTGCGGGGCGAGCGTCGTGTCGGTCGGCGCGGTGTCGCCGAGCAGCGCGGTGAGGTCGCTCGACACCTGGATGGTCTGGCCGTTGGCGTCGAGGATGGAGGTCGCCAGCACCACG
>JBEKVP010000202.1:0-5293 GCA_049513935.1 Steroidobacteraceae bacterium | reverse complement strand
CCGCGCGGCGTGAACGTGCGCCGCGAGCCGTTCACGCCGGGGCCCGCGGGCTTTGCCGAGATACGCTACACGACCCGCGATAGCTCCCCGGCCGGGAGCTACACGGTTTCCCTCTCGATGGTCCGCGCCGAGGGACGATCCGATCTCATCGGCTCGACCACCGTCCAGGTGCGCGATTTTCTTCCCGACCGCCTGCGCATGAGCACGCACTTCTCCGCCGAGAACGCCGAGGGCTGGGTATCGCCCGAGAGCCTAAGCGCCTCGGTCGGGATCCAGAATCTGTTCGGCACGCCGGCGGCAAAGCGCCGTGTGACTGCGCGCATGAGCCTCTCCCCGGCGCTTCCGGCGTTCCGCGGCTTCGCCGATTATCAATTCTACGATCCGGAAGCCGCCCGCCAGGGATTCGAGGAGGCGCTGTCCGCGGCGACGACCGACGAGAAGGGCGAAGCGAGCTTCGATCTGGGCCTGCAGCGATTTGCCCGGGCTACCTATCGGGTGCACGTGGCAACCGAGGGGTTCGAGGCCGATGGTGGGCGCGGGGTGAGCTCGGAAGCCGCGCAGCTCGTCTCCAGCCTGCCGTACCTCGTCGGCTGGAAGCCGGACGGACCGCTCGGGTTTGTCGCGCGCGACGCCCGCCGCTCGATCGAGCTCATCACGATCGATCCGCACCTGCGCAAGACCGAGGTGAAGAACCTCAAGCTCACCCGGCTCGAGACGCGGTATATCTCGACGCTCATCCGCGAGAACAACGGCACGTACCGCTACGAGTCGCGCCGCAAAGACGTGACGCTCGAGGAGCGCGAGCTCTCCGTGCTCGCAGAGGGCCTCGCGCTTCCGCTCGCAACCGACGCCCCGGGGTCATTCGCGTACGTGGTAACGGACGGCGAGGGGCAGCGCCTGGCGCGCATCGAATACCACGTGGCCGGAAGTGCCAATCTCACCCGCTCGCTCGAGAAAGACGCGCAGCTTCAGATCACGCTCGCGCGCAGCGACTACGCGGCGGGCGAGGAGATCGAAATGCAGATCCAGGCCCCCTACACGGGCGCGGGATTGATCACGATCGAGCGCGATCGCGTCTACGCGTGGCGCTGGTTCCGCACCGACACGACCAGCTCGACTCAACGGATCAAGCTTCCCGAGGGCATCGAAGGCAACGCCTACATCGAGGTCGCGTTCATACGCGATCCGGGCTCCGAGGAGATCTACGCAAGCCCTCTTTCCTACGGAGTGCAACCCTTTTCCATCAATCTCGACGCGCGCCGCGATGCCGTGCACCTCGAGGTGCCCGCGCTCGTCAAACCCGGCGACAGGGTCAAGCTCGGCTATTCCACCGCGCGGCCGTCGCGCATCGTGGTGTTCGCGGTGGACGAGGGAATCTTGCAAGTCGCGGGCTACCGAGCGCCCGATCCGCTCGCACACTTCTTCCAGAAGCGCATGCTGGAGGTCAGCACGGCACAGATCCTCGATCTCATCTTGCCGGAGTTCCGGCGCGGCGGCCTCGACGCGGCGGCCGGCGGCGACCGCGGGAGTGCGCTCGGACGCCATCTCAATCCGTTTCGCCGCAAGGGCGACAAACCGGTCGCCTTCTGGTCGGGGGTGCTGGATGCCGACGGCACGCGGCGCGAGGCCGAGTATGTCGTGCCGGAGTACTTCAACGGAACCTTGCGCATCATCGCGGTTGCGGTATCGGATGAGGCCGTGGGCGTCGCCCAGGCGAGCACGATCGTGCGCGGCGATCTCGTGCTGTCGCCCAACGCCCCCACCACCGTTACGCCCGGCGATGAGTTCGAAGTGAGCGTAGGCGTCGCCAATAACCTCGTGGGGTCGGGACCCGATGCCCAGCTGACGGTGGAGCTCAAGCCCGGTGCGGCCCTCGAGCTCGTGGGAGCGGGGTCCGCGCGGTTGGTGATCGCCGAGAGTCACGAGGGCGTCGCGGTTTACCGGCTGCGCGCACGGGAGAAGCTCGGGGCGGCGAGCCTCGAATTCATCGCAAGCAGCGGCGCCACGGCGATCCGCCGGCATATCGACCTTAGCGTGCGTCCGGCGACGCCCTACATGACGACGCTCATCGCGGGCACGTTGAAGAGCGAGGCGCGGGAGGTGCGGGTCGAGCGCGATCTGCACCCCGAATACCGCTCACTCGAGGCAGGCATCTCGCTCGTGCCGCTCTCGCTCGCGCACGGGCTCGTGATCTACCTCGCGCATTATCCCTACGCTTGCACCGAGCAGATCGTGAGCCAAGCGATGCCGGCGCTGGTGCTGTCCGATCGACCCGAATTCGGCTATGTGAACGCGCAGCCCGGCGCCGATATTCGCGGGCTCCTCAATGAGCTGCGCGTGCGTCAGAACGACGAGGGCGCCTACAAGCTTTGGCCCGGGGGCAATCAGGTGGTCGAGTTCGTCTCGCTCTACGCACAGCATTTTCTGATCGAGGCATCCTCGCGCAGTCAGCAGGTTCCGCTCGGTCTCGTCGACAGCGGCAATGCCTACTTGAGGGCCATCGCGGCTCGCGACGGCAACAATCTCGCGGACGAGCGCGATTCGGCCTATGCCATCTATCTGCTGACGCGGCAAGGGAGCATCATGGCGGCGGAAACCTCGGCATTGCGCAAGCGCTTGACGGAGCGCTATCGCGGCGCGTGGGAGCAAGATCTCGCCGCGGTCTGGCTCGCGAGCTCGCTCAAGTTGATGCGCCAGGATCGCGATGCCGTGAGCCTGATCGCGCGGCTTAAGTTCGGCGAGCATGGGGGCGCCGATCTCTATGACGATGACATGACCCGGGACGGATTCTTGCTCTACGCCCTCGCGAGGCACTTCCCGGAACGCTTGCCCGATCTGCCGCCGCAGGCGCTCGAGAACCTGGCGGCGCGGATCAACGCGAACTCCTATCACTCGCTCTCCGCCGGCACGACCCTGCTGGCGCTCGACGCATACGCCAAGGCGACCCATGCCGAACGTGCGCCGCGCCTCTCGATCGCGGAGGTGCTGCGCGATGGGAAAGTCCGGCCCCTCGAGCTGCCCGCCGGCCTCATACCGAGTGCGGCGTTCGGGGCCGACGCACGGGCGCTCAAGTTCACGAGCGGCACCGACTTCAATGCGTTTTACCTCGTGAGTCAATCCGGTTTCGACCGCATGGCGCCCAAGGAGCCGATCTCCAGGGGCTTCGAGATCCTGCGTGAATACACCGACCACGCCGGGCACGCGGTCGCCCAGATCAAAATGGGCGACGAGGTCGACGTGCACCTCAAGTTCCGGGCGCTTAACGATCGTGCCCGCACGGAAGTGGCTTTGGTGGATCTGTTGCCCGGCGGCTTCGATCTCGCGATCCCGCCGGCGCCGGCGCCGGCCGCCGACCGGCTCTATCGCGCGTCGCCCAAGACGCTGGCCGCCGCCGAGGTCGATTCGGAGGAGACAGTCGACCCCGGGGAGGCGGGCGACTCCGAGCCGCAAGCGGTGAGTGACTCCGCACAATACGGATGGCCAGGACGAGCCGCGTGCCCATTCTGCTCCGCCGCGTCGTCGGCCGAGCTGCACTACGTGGACCCGCGCGAGGACCGCGTGGTCTTCTACGCAACGCTGACCCGCGACGTGCGCGAAGTCGTGTTTCGCATCAAGGCCACGAACGCGGGCCTGTACACCGTTCCGCCCGCGTACGGCGAGGCGATGTACGACCGCGGCGTGCTGGCTCGGTCGGCGGCGGGCCGCGTCGAGGTGGTGAAGCCATGATCGATCGCGACGTCGCCGTCGCCGCAGCGCGGATGCGCCGCTGGCGGATGGCGGCGGCGCTGCTGCTCGCGCTCGCCTCGCTCGCGGCCGCGGTGCGCCTCTGGCCGCGCCCACCCTTGGCCTCCCAAATTCCATCCTCGGTGGCGGTGTTCGATGCGCAAGGGCGGCTCTTGCGGCTCACCGTGGCGCAGGATCAGCAGTATCGTCTGTGGACCCCGCTCGATGAAGTCGCGCCCGAATTCCTCGAGGCGCTGCTCCTGCATGAGGATCGGCAGTTCTACTTTCATCCCGGCGTCGACCCGATCGCGCTGATGCGCGCGGCCGAGGCCACCTTGAGCGGCGGCGCTCGGCAGGGCGGCTCGACCATTACCATGCAGCTCGCGCGTCTCTTGTACGGGATCAACACGCGATCGGCCGGCGGGAAGCTGCGCCAAATGGCGCTCGCAGTGGGCCTCGAGCTGCGCTATTCCAAGCGCGAGCTGCTCGAGGCTCACGTGAATCTCATGCCGTACGGCGGGAACGTGCAAGGCGTCGGCGCCGCGAGCCTCATCTACTTCGGCAAGCCTCCCGCGCACCTGGGACTCAGCGAGGCCTTGACGCTGGTGCTGGTCCCGCAAGCGCCGGCCTCGCGCGCTCCGCGGGAGAGCGGGGCCGAGCCGGCCGCGCTCGGAGCCGCGCGGCGGCGGCTTTTTCGCGAGTGGCGGGAGCAGCATCCCGAAGCGCGAAGCCAGGAGGCGCTCATCGCCGTACCCTTGCACTACGGCACCCCGCGCGGTCTTCCGTTCGAAGCGCCTCACTTCACGGAGGCGCTGCTCGAGACCCCGGAGACGGCGAGGGTGGCGCGCACGACGCTCGATCTGAGATACCAGCATCTGGCCGAGCGAGTCCTCCAAGGTTACGTGCACGAGCAGGCACGGCTCGGGGTCCGCAACGCCGCGGCGCTGTTGATCGATTCCCGGGACATGGGGGTGCGCGCCGCCGTGGGGTCGGCGAGCTTTTCGGACGCCTCGATCTTCGGTCAGGTCAACGGCACGCTCGCCAAGCGCTCGCCCGGTTCCGCGCTAAAACCGTTCATCTATGCGCTCGCAATCGATCAGGGACTCATCCATCCGTTGACGATGTTGAAGGACGCGCCCACCTCATTCGGTCCTTACAGTCCGGAGAACTTCGACGGCCGCTTCGTGGGGCCGATCAGCGCGACCGATGCGCTGATCCGTTCTCGCAACGTACCGGCAGTCGCACTGTCGGCGCGCTTGGCGCAGCCGAGCTTCTATGATTTCCTGCGCGGCGCCGGCGTCGCGCAGCTCGCGCCCGAGCGGCACTACGGCCTCGCCCTCGCATTGGGCGGCGGCGAAGTCACGCTGGAGGAAACCGCCTCCCTCTATGCGGTGCTCGCGAACCGCGGGGTGCTCAGGGCCTTGAGGCATCGCGCCCTGGAGCGCGCGGACACAGGGACGCGCCTCTTGTCCGAGCAGGCGAGCTTCATGACCCTGAAGATGCTGGAGCAGAATCCGCGTTCCGACGATGCGTCGATCGAGTCGGTCGGCACGATACCGGTCGCCTGGAA
>JBEKVP010000201.1:0-5309 GCA_049513935.1 Steroidobacteraceae bacterium | reverse complement strand
GACGCTCGGACCCACCCGAATCTCGCCGGAATCGGCCTTCTCGAACCCCGCGAGCATGCGGAAGAGCGTGGTTTTGCCGGCGCCGTTCGGGCCGATGATGCCCACGATGCCGCCGGCCGGCAGGTTGAAGCTCAAGGATTCGATGAGCAATCGATCACCGTAGGCCTTGCGCACCTTGCTGCACTCGATTACCAAATCGCCCAACCGATCGCCGGGCGGAATGTAGATCTCGTTGGTCTCGTTGCGCTTCTGGAACTCCTGCGAGGAAAGCTCCTCGAAGCGCTGCAGGCGCGCCTTGGACTTCGCCTGCCGGGCCTTCGGGTTGGTGCGCACCCACTCGAGCTCGCGCTTGAGCGTCTTCGCGAGCGCGTCCTGCTGGCGCTCCTCCTGCGCGAGGCGCTGCTCTTTCTGTTCGAGCCACGACGAATAGTTGCCCTGCCAGGGGATGCCGTGACCCCGATCGAGCTCGAGGATCCATTCGGCCACGTTATCGAGGAAGTACCGGTCGTGCGTTACCGCGATCACGGTGCTCGGATACTCCTCGAGAAAATGCTCAAGCCACGCGACCGACTCGGCATCGAGGTGGTTCGTTGGCTCATCGAGCAGCAGCATGTCGGGCTTCGACAACAGCAGCCGGCACAGCGCCACGCGGCGGCGCTCGCCGCCGGAGAGCTTGCCGATGACCGCGTCCCAGGGCGGCAGGCGCAGCGCATCCGCGGCGATTTCGAGCTTGCGCTCGAGCTCCCAGCCGTTCACGGCGTCGATCTGATCCTGCAGTTTCGCTTGGCTCTCCAAGGCCTTGTTCATCTCCTCATCCGACATGGGTTCGGCGAAGCGGTCGCTGATCGCGTTGAAACGGTCGATCAACGCCTGGACGTCGCCGACGCCCTCGCCGACCGTCTGGCGCACGGTCTGGCCCTCGTCGAGCATGGGTTCCTGCGGCAGGTAGCCGACTTTGATGCCGGCCTGCGGCCGCGCCTCACCTTCGATCTCCTTGTCCATGCCGGACATGATCTTGAGCAGGGTCGACTTGCCGGAGCCGTTGAGGCCGAGAACGCCGATCTTCGCGCCGGGGAAAAAGCTCAGGGAGATGTCGCGCAAGATGATGCGCTTGGGCGGCACGACCTTGCCGACCCGGTTCATGGTGTAGATGAACTGAGCCATGTACTGCCTTTAGGAAATGCCGCAGCGGGGAGTAAATAACGATTATCCAAGAGCCGCCTGGACTTGTCACGGGGCGGCAATCGCGGCCGCCGCGAGGGCCCGCTAGGGAAGCCGGCGCGCATCGGCTATAATTAGCGGCTGTCCCTCGCGAGGTCCGCTATGTTCGATTCCAAGATGACGATTGCCGGCTTCGATCCCGAGCTCGCCAAAGCGATCGCCGGCGAACGCTCCCGCCAAGAAGATCACATAGAGCTCATCGCCTCGGAAAACTACACGAGCCCGCGGGTGCTCGAGGCGCAAGGGTCAGTGCTCACCAACAAATATGCCGAAGGCTACCCCGGCAAGCGCTACTACGGCGGCTGCGAGTACGTCGACATCGCGGAATCGCTGGCCATCGATCGGGCCAAGCAGCTGTTCGGCGCCGCGTATGCGAACGTGCAGCCGCATTCCGGATCGCAGGCAAACGCCGCGGTCTATCTCGCGCTGCTCAATCCCGGCGATGCGATACTCGGCATGAGCCTCGATCACGGCGGCCACCTGACGCACGGCGCCAAGGTGAATTTCTCCGGCAAGCTGTTCAAGGCGACGCAGTACGGGATCAAGGCCGACACCGGCGAGATCGATTATGAGCAGGTGCACCGCCTCGCGCAGGAGCATCGGCCGAAGATGATCGTCGCAGGATTCTCCGCCTACTCGCGCACCATCGACTGGGCGCGCTTCCGCACCATCGCCGATTCCGTGGGAGCCTACCTGTTCGTGGATATGGCGCATGTCGCGGGGCTCATCGCCTCGGGGCTTTATCCCAATCCGGTGCCGCATGCCGACGTCGTGACCACGACCACGCACAAGACGCTGCGCGGTCCGCGCGGCGGTCTCATCCTCGCGCGCGACAACCCGGAGCTGCACAAGAAGCTCAATTCCATGGTGTTCCCCGGCATTCAGGGCGGCCCGCTCATGCACGTCATCGCCGCGAAAGCGGTGGCGTTCTATGAGGCGTTGCAACCCGAGTTCAAGGCCTACTCCGCGCAGGTCATCGCGAACGCGCGCGCCATGACCCAGGTCCTCAAGCGGCGCGGCTACAAGATCGTCTCGGGGGGCACGGACAATCATCTGTTTCTGCTCGATCTGGTCGATAAGAACGTCACCGGCAAGGATGCGGATGCCGCGCTCGGGCGCGCCCACATGACCGTGAACAAGAATGCGGTTCCGAACGATCCGCGACCGCCGACCGTCACCAGCGGCCTGCGCATCGGTTCGCCGGCCGCGACCACACGCGGGTTCAAGGAGGCCGAAGTGGAGCAGGTGGCCAATTGGATCGCGGACGTGCTCGAGCACCTGGGCGATGAGTCGACGCTGGAACGCGTGCGTGGCGAGGTCGTTTCGCTGTGCCGCCGCTTCCCCGTCTATGGCACGAGCCCGCCCGGGTAGTCCTCGTGGCGGCGAGAGGAGCTGCGGCGAGGGTCCGCGGCGGGACCGGTAGGCTCCATGCACTGTCCATTTTGCGGCCACTCGGAGACTAAGGTCATCGACTCGCGCCTAGCCGGTGAAGGGCGGCAGATTCGGCGCCGGCGCGAGTGCCTCGAATGCGCAGAGCGCTTCACCACCTTCGAGGCCGCCGAGCTGGTGATGCCCACGGTCGTGAAAGGCGATCGCAGCCGCGAGCCGTTCGATGAGGGTAAGGTGCTCGCCGGAATGCAGAAAGCGCTGGAAAAGCGCCCGGTCAGCGGCCAGGCCATCGAAGCCGCCGTGGCGAGGATTTGCCACAAGCTGCGGGGAATGGGCGAGCGCGAGGTCGCGTCGCGCGCCATCGGCGAGCTGGTCATGGAGGAGCTCCGGCATCTGGACGAGGTCGGCTACGTGCGGTTCGCGTCCGTGTACCGCAGCTTCCAGGACGTCGAGGCGTTCCGGACCGAGATCGATCTGCTGCGCCGCCATCGCCGCCGCAGCAGCCCGAGCAAGGACCAGCTGCCCCTCCTGCCGGGCGATGAACCCGGCGATGCCGGCAAATGACCGAGACGTTTACCGCCGAGGATAGGGCCCACATGGCGCGGGCGCTGGATCTCGCCGCGCGGGGGTTGTACACGACCGATCCAAATCCGCGCGTCGGCTGCGTGCTGGCCCGCGCAGGCCGGATCCTCGGCGAAGGCTGGCACGAGCGCGCCGGCGAGGCGCACGCGGAGGTGCGCGCGCTGCGGGCCGCCGCCGGCGAGGCGCGCGGCGCGACCGCCTATGTGACGCTCGAGCCCTGCAGCCATACGGGCCGCACGCCGCCGTGCGTCGACGCACTGATCGCGGCCGGAATCGGTCGCGTGGTGTGCTCCTCGATCGATCCCAATCCCAAAGTGGCGGGCAACGGAATCGAGCGCCTCCGGGGCGCGGGGATCCCCGTTTCCGTGGGGGTGCTGGCGGATGAGGCGCGCGCGCTGAATCCAGGCTTCTTTTCGCGCTTCGAGCGCGGTCGGCCGTGGATCCGCTTGAAGCTTGCGATGAGCCTCGATGCGCGCACGGCGCCTGCCGGCGGCGGAAAAATGTGGATCAGCAGCGAGGCATCGCGCGCCGACGTACAGCACTGGCGCGCCCGAAGCTCCGCGGTGCTCACTGGCGCGGGGACCGTGCGCGTGGATGATCCACGCCTCGACGTGCGGCTCACATATGGATCCTGGGTGAGGCAGCCGCTGCGCGTGCTGCTCGATCCCGCGCTCACGTGCCCGCCCGACGCACGCTTGTTCACGGGCGGCGGCGCCCTGGTGTTCGCCGCCGAGGGTGCGCCGCAGTCGCCCGAGCTCGCCGCTCGCGGGGTCGCCGTCGAACACGTGCCGGCGACGGCCGATCGCCACTTGGATCTTGACGCCGTCCTCGAGTGCTTGACGGCGCGCGAAGTGAACGAGCTTTTGGTGGAGTGCGGTCCACGTCTTGCCGCAGCCTTCCTCGCTGCGCAGCGGGTCGACGAGCTGATCGTGTACATCGCGCCGATCCTGCTCGGCGCCGATGCACCGCCGCTTGCGGCGCTGAACGGGGCGCAGGCACAGGGTCCCGCCGCGGCATTCGACATCGGCAGCGCCGAGCGGATCGGCGCGGACCTGCGCGTCATTCTCACACCGCGTGCGCCCAGGCAACCGGGCGCCGCGGCCGGAGGAACTTATGCGGTGGCTGGCGGCCCCTACACGTCGGCCGGAGGGACTTAGAATGTTTACCGGAATCATCATCGCGACCGGCCGGATCGTCTCGACCGCGGATCGAGGCGGCGATATCGAGCTCGGCATCGATGCCGCGGGCCTCGATCTCGCGCGCATCGCGGTGGGCGACAGCGTGTGCGTGCAGGGCGTATGTCTGACGGCCACACGGCTCGACGGCACGCGCTTCTGCGCCGACGTGTCGGGCGAGACGCTCGCGAAGACCACCTTGGGGCTGCTCAAGAACGGCTCGCGCGTGAATCTGGAGCCGAGTCTGCGCGCGGGCGATCCGCTCGGCGGCCACCTCGTGAGCGGGCACGTGGATGCGGTGGGAAGACTCGCGGCGGTTGCCGAGGAAGCGAGGTCGCGCAGACTGCAATTCGAGTTGCCGGAAGGTTTGATGCGTTTTGTCGCGCCCAAGGGATCCATCTGCATCGACGGGGTGAGCTTGACGGTCAACGAGGTCGAAGGACGCCGCTTCGGCGTCAACATCATTCCCCATACCTACCAGGTAACCACGCTGGGTGAGCTCGCTCCGGGATCCCACGTCAATGTCGAGATCGACGTGATCGCGCGGTACCTCGACCGGCTTGTGCAACCTTTCGTCGGCTTGCGCAAAGACTGAAAAAATCCCTGGAAACTGCGGGATCAGTGTCTTCGGCGTTTGCGACCGGACGCCCCGTACCGACGCTTACCTTAATGGTGTTTTCCGACGTAGCTTGGGAGTCAACGGGGCCGGAACAAGACGCAGTCGCGACGATGAGAAATAACGCGTGTCGCACGCAGCTGCGGAGTAGGCCAGTAACATCAAACTCCCGGCACCAGGCCGGGAGTTTGATGATCGGGCATCAACGCTGTGCTACCAGTTGATTCTTGGGCTGCCACTTGAGCATGGCCGCCTGGATGCCATTCAGTTGTTCCTGGAGTTGCGCGATCTTCGTATCCTGGGCTGCAGCGCGCCGATCCTGGGCA
>JBEKVP010000200.1:0-5322 GCA_049513935.1 Steroidobacteraceae bacterium | reverse complement strand
ATCCGCTGACTGCGCGAGCGGCGCGTGAGCACCGAGCCCGAGGAGCTTGCGGTCGAGGTGGCGTATGCGCTCCCGCAGCGCGCCGTCGTCAAAATTTTTCGATTGACGGCGCCGGCGACCGTCGCGGAGGCGCTCGCCCTGGTCCAGAGCGACCCGGAGTATTCCGGCATCGATTGGGACCGCGCGGCCGTGGGCATCTTCGGCGCGCGGGTCGATCGGCATCGGCGCTTGCAAAACGGCGATCGAATCGAGATCTATCGCGCGCTCACGGTGGATCCCAAAGCCGCGCGCCGGGCCCGCGCCGAGCGCGCGCGAGCGGCGCGCGCCACACGACCGGGGCGCTAGCGCGGCGCGCTAGTAAGTTCGGCCGTTCTTGAGCTTCGCGGCCGACGCGTCTTGCGCCGCGGCGACTGCGGCCGACGGCTTGTCGAGCCGCGCCACTTTCTCCCCGTCGAAATACACCGTGACCCGGCGCGAGTCGACGTGGCGGCTGCGCCCCTTTTTCAGATAGTAGATATAGTCCCAGCGTTCCTTGTTGAAGGTGTCCGCAACCATCGGTGTACCGAGGAGATAGCGGACCTGACTGCGCGTCATGCCGGGCTTGACCTGATCGACCGCGGCCTGATCCAGGAAATTTCCCTGCTGGATGTTGATGCGATAAACGCACCCCGAAGCGGCGAGGGAGAGGCCCGCGGCGAGTAACAAGGATCGAAATATCTTCATCGAAGTGGTGCGCCGCCCGTAAATGGTCGATAATCGAGCCGGTATCATACCGGTTCCCCCCGCATGCCGCATCGCCTCAAAACTCCCACGACCGCCGAAAGCAACGACCTGCGCAATGCCGGGCTCAAGGTCACGCTGCCGCGGCTCAAAATCCTGGATATTCTCGCGGACGGCTCGGCCCGGCACATGAGCGCCGAAGATATCTACAAGAAGCTCCTCGTCTCCAACGAGGACGTCGGGCTCGCGACCGTGTACCGCGTCTTGACGCAGTTCGAGGCCGCCGGCCTCGTCACCCGCCATCATTTCGAGGGCGGCATGGCGGTGTTCGAGCTCAACCACGGCGCCCACCACGATCACATCGTGTGTGTGGACTGCGGCAAGGTAGAAGAGTTCATGGACGGCGGTATCGAGGATCGGCAGCAAGCGGTGGCCAAGCGCCTGGGGTTCGAGATCAGCGACCACTCGCTCATTCTCTACGGGCACTGCCGCAAGCCCAATTGCCCGAATCAAAAGCGCCCGAAGCAGTAGCGCCCCTAAATAGTAGGCTCCGTCAACGCCGCGCCGTCGGCGCGCGTTTTTTCTTGGTGGATTCCTGCGTCGCTCCCCGGGCGAGCATTTCGCGCGCATGCGCGCGCGCCTCGGCGGTGATATCGATGCCGCCCGACATGCGGGCGATCTCGTCGATGCGCTCGGCGGCGCTCAAGGTCTTCACCGCGGTGCGGGTGATCTTGCCGTCGCTGAGCTTGGTGACCCGGAACTGCTGGTGGGCCTGGGCGGCGACTTGCGCGAGGTGGGTCACGCACAGCACTTGCGAGTGCTCGCCGAGGGCCCGGAGCTTGCGCCCGACGATCTCCGCCACGGCGCCGCCGATGCCCGCATCGACCTCGTCGAACACCATGCACCGCGCGCCGGTGTCGGCCGATGCCGCCACCTGCACGGCGAGGCCGATGCGCGACAGCTCGCCGCCCGAGGCCACCTTGGCGAGACCCTTGAGCGGCGTGCCCGGGTTCGCGCTCACCTGGAACTCGATCTCGTCGCGGCCGTGGGGCCCGAACTCTCCCTCGCTCCGCGTCACGCTCACGGCGAACCGGCCGCCGCTCATGCCGAGCGCCTGCATGAGGGCGGTAATCTGCCGGCCGAGCTCCAGAGCGGCGTCGCGGCGCGCCTCGGTCAGGCGCAGGGCGGCGGCGGCGTAATCGCGGCTGAGATCCTCGAGCTTGCGCTCGCGCTCGGCCAGGTTGTGCTCGGCATCGGCGAGCTCGCGGATTTCCTGCTCGCTACGGGCCATCTGCGCGGGCAGATCGAGGAGCCCCAAGCGATGCTTGCGCGCCAGGGCCTCGAGCGCCGCGGCCTTGCGCTCGATCTCCTCCTGGCGAGCCGGATCCATCTCGAGCGCGTCGAGATAGTGGCGCAGTGAGTCGGCAGCCTCGCGCGCGAGGATCGCCGCTTCGGCGACGAGCTGCGCCGCCTGCGCGAGCTTCGGATCGGCGTCGGCCGCGGCGCGCAGCGCCCCCGAGGCCTTGGCCAACAGGTCGTGCGCGCTCGCGTTATCGTCCTCGTATAAGGCGCCGAGCGCGGAGCTCGCCGCCGCGGCCAGCCGGCCGCGCCCGGAGATGCGCTTTTGCTCGGCGAACAGCTCCTCGATGGCCGCCACCGTGGTGACCTCGCCCTTAAGCTCGCGCAGCTGATAGCGCAGCAACTCGAGGCGCGCCTCGCGGTTCTCGGCCGCGGCCTTGAGCGCCTCATACTCGGTGCGCACCGCGCGATACCGCTCGTGGATCTGTGCGACGGATGCGGCGAGCGCGGGATCGGGCAGATGCTCGTCGAGCAGCTCGCGCTGCGCGCCGCGCTTGACCAGATGCTGGTACTCCTGCTGACCGTGGATCTCGATCAGGAACTCGGCCAGATCGCGCAGCGACTGGATCGGCACCAGCTGGCCGTTGATGTAGGCGCGCGAGCGGCCGTCCGCGCCGATTACCCGTCGCACGATCAGCTCGCCGTCGTGCTCCACCGACTGCTCCTCGAGCCAGCGCAGCGCCCCCTCGGAGAGCCCCGAGAAGCCGGCGGCGACCTCGGCGCGCTCGGCGCCGTGGCGCACCACATCCCCGGCTGCGCGCTCGCCGGCGATGAGCAGGAGCGCATCGACCACGATGGATTTGCCGGCACCCGTCTCGCCGGTGAGCGCGGTGAGGCCGGCGCCGAACTCGAGCTCCGCCTCGTCGACGATCACCAGGTCGCGCAACTTAAGATGGGTGAGCATGGGAAGGTCCGCGCACGAGTCAGTCGCCGCCGTTGCCGTGACCGCCGCGTCCCCAGCGCAGCTTGGAACGCAGCAGACGGTAGTAATCGTAGCCCGGCGGATGCAGCAGCGTGATCTCGACGTCGGCCGCTTCGACGAAAAGCTCGTCACCGTGGCCGAGATCGCCGATCACCGAGCCGTCGCAGGTGACCTGGGCGCGCGTTTCCGGCCGGTCCGACAGCCGCAGCTCAATCGGGCTCCCGGCGGGCACGACGATCGGGCGGTCGCTCAGGGTGTGCGGGGAGATCGGCGCCAGCACCCAGACGTCGAGATTCGGCTCGACGATGGGACCCCCGCAGGAGAGGGCATAGGCGGTCGACCCCGTGGCCGTCGCGACCACGATGCCGTCGCCGCTGTGGGAGTTCACGAATCGCCCATTGATGTAGGTCTCGAAGTCCAAGCTTCGCCCGGTCTCGAGCTTGTTCAAGACCACATCGTTGAGGCCGAGCGCGCGCACCGGCGCGGTTCCGCGCCGCTCGAGCCGCGCCGCGAGCAGCGAGCGCCGATCCTCCGTGTAGCGCCCGGCGAGAACCGACTCGATGTCCTCGAGCATCGAGGTCGGGCTCACGTCGGTGAGGAAGCCGAGCCGGCCGCGATTCACCCCGAGCAGCGGCACGGACTGACCGGCGATGAGCCGCGCCGCGTACAGGAGCGTGCCGTCGCCGCCGATCGCGACGATGAGCTCGGCGCGCGACGCGAACGCCGCTTCGGGGCACGCCAGGACCGTGTTCCTGGGAAACTCGAGGCCGACGCCGGGATCGACCAGTGCCGGTTGGCCGCGCGCATAGAAGTGGCCGGCGAGGGTCAGCATGCACTCGGCGACGCGCAGATCCTTGGCGTTTCCGACCAGCGCGATGGACTTGAAGGATTTCGGCATCGGGGGCCCTTGTAGCATGCCCGGCTTCGGGCCGTCACGCGCCCCTACGCACGGGATTTGACCGATTCACGCGGACTTGACTTGCTCCGCACACGCTAGGTAGCTTCAAACGTGTTATATGGATCGTCTATGACAGAAAGCGGTGAGGAGTCGCTCAGCGAGCGGGCCCAGCTCCTGCTCAAGGCGCTGATCGAGAGCTACATCCGCGACGGACAGCCGGTCGGCTCCCGCGCCTTGTCGCGCGATTCCGGCCTCTCCCTGTCCTCGGCGACCATCCGCAACGTCATGGCGGACCTCGAGGACCTGGGGTTCGTGGCCTCGCCGCATACCTCGGCCGGACGCATTCCCACCGACAAAGGCTACCGGCTGTTCGTCGACAGCTTGCTCAAGCTCAAGCCGTTGCAGCACGAGGAGGTCGAGGACATCGAGCGGCGCCTGCGCGAGGCAACCAACGGCCGGTCGCTGCTGCAGACCGTATCGCAGATGCTCTCGAGCGTCACGCACATGGCGGGACTCGTGACGCTGCCGAACCCGCACTACGTCGCGCTCTCGCAAATCGAGTTCATCGGCCTGTCGGAGAACCGGGCGCTGGCGATCATGGTGATGAACAACGGCGAGGTCCAGAACCGCGTGGTGCAGCTCGACCGTCGCTACAGCGCGGAGGAGCTGCGGCGCGCCGCGAACTACTTGAACGAGGCGTTTGCCGGTCATTCCTTACCGGACGTGCGGGCGATCTTGCTGCGTCAGCTGCAGGAGACCCGGCAGCACATGAACCAGCTCATGCAGGATGCCATCCAGGTCGCGCAGAAGGTCTTCGAGAGCAGCAAGCCCGAGGAGCAAGTCGAATACGTCATCGCCGGGGAAACCAATCTCATGGGATTCGCCGAGCTCGGGAACGTCGACCGTCTGCGCCGGCTGTTCGAGGCGTTCAATGAGAAGCACGACATCCTGCGGCTCCTCGATAGCTGCCTGCGGGCACAGGGGATCCAGATCTTCATCGGGCAGGAGTCCGGCTATCAGATTCTGGACGACATCAGCCTGGTCACGGCACCGTACCTGCTCGATAACCAGGTGGTCGGGGTGCTGGGGATCATCGGACCCACCCGGATGGCCTACGAGCGCGTGATCCCGATCGTCGATGTCACCGCAAAACTCCTCGGGTCGGCCTTGAACGCCCGCAAGTAGCCCCCAGGTTGGCGGCTTCGAGCGGGGTTTTGACCCGCCACTCTTCGAGGGCCTCGTTTTGAACGATATCAACCAGTCCGTGGGGGAGTCTGCCGCGCAGCATGACCCCGCCGCCGCGGGCGCCGCGACCCAGGCGGCATTGGCCGCTGCGGAAGCCAAGGCGCAGGAAAATTGGAATAGCTACACGCGGGCCGTCGCGGAGCTCGACAATTACCGCAAGCGCATGGAGCGCGAGATC
>JBEKVP010000199.1:0-5327 GCA_049513935.1 Steroidobacteraceae bacterium | reverse complement strand
CGGGTCAGTACCTCATGGCGCGCGAGGAGTACGCGAGCCGCTCGATCCGCTGGAACCGGGCATTCGTCGACATCCTGGAATCGAGCGACGACGGCACGCTGCACATCGACTACGGCAAATTTCACGAGGTCGAGCCGCTGCCGCAGGGGACGGGCGCCGAGCCGCGGTACCCATGACGGCGCGGGCGACATACCGTACAATTCGCAGCCGAGGTCTCCTCGCGGCGCTCCTCGCGCGGGTGCTCGGGTCGGGACATACAACAGCAACAACCATGGGGGCTAACTCGAATGCATCCTATCAACTCCGTTAAGGGCGCCATCACGACGGGCGTGGTACTCGCGATCGTCGTCGGCATCGGGCTCGCGTTGTGGGCGGGCAACCCCGTTGCGATTCGCGCGGTGCCCGCCGATCGTTGGCTGCACATCCTCTCGGGCGTCATGTGGATCGGCCTTCTGTATTACTTCAATGTCGTGCAAACCCCGGGACTCGCGGCCGCGGCGGCCGACAAGGGGGGGCCGGGCGGTGCAGGAGTCACCAAATACATCGCGCCACGTGCGCTGCTCTGGTTCCGCTGGGCCGCGGTGTTCACCTGGCTCACCGGCGCAGGCTACCTGTTGACCGGCTACGGCAACGGCGGCACGAATGCGATCGTCAGCGCCTTTACGCTGCAATCCGGCTTCCGCACGATCGGCGTGGGTGCGTGGCTGGGGACGATCATGCTGTTCAACGTCTGGGTTCTCATTTGGCCGAACCAGAAGAAAATCCTCGGTATCGTGCCGGCGACCGACGAGCAGAAGGCGGCGGCGCGCAAGACGGCGGGGATGGCCTCGCGCATCAACTTCATTCTGTCCATCCCGATGCTCATGTGCATGGGGGGGCAGTCGCACGGGTTGCCGTTCTAGTCGAGTCATCGCCGGGGCAGATGAGCGCCACGCTCACCTGCCCCGGTCTCTTCTACAACCCGAAGCTCCGCGAGCTCGTCGGAATTGAGTTCGTCGGAATCACCGGCGCGCCATGAATTGGTCCAGCATTTCGGTCACTTCTCCGGGTCGGATCAGGTCCATGACCCCCGGCTTCTCGATCTTCACCCACCACGGCAACTCTTCCGGCTCGCGGCCCATGAACTTGCGAGCCGCCTCCGGAAACCGGTTCACGCACCACTCGCGGCTCAAATAGGGGCCGCTGCGCGCCGGGTTGGTCGGGGCGTAGAGTCCGATCACGGGCGTATTCACCATGGCCGCCATGTGGGCCGGTCCCGAGTCGGGCGTGAGCAGCACGGTGGCCGCCTTCAGCAATGCGGTCATCTGCGGCAGGGTGTCGCGCCCGATTTGATCGGTGAGCGCCTCCGCGGCGAGGGCCACGATGCGATCGCCCATCTCGCGTTCGGCGCGGCTCGGACCGCCGCACAGAACCACGCGCATGTTCCAGCGCCGCGCCGCGTGATCGGCGACCTGCGCGTAGAACTCGGGTCGCCAGTTGCGCAGCTCGTGGCTCGAGCAAGGGCTGATCAATAGCGTGGGCCGCGCGTCGGGAATGACCCCCTCGGCGTACGCAACCGCCTCGGGCGGAAGCGGCAGATTCCATTCGAGCCGATGGTCCGCGATGCCGACCGCTTCGGCGAAGCCGAAGAAACTGTCGAGCACGTGCTGGTTGCGGCGCGGTGCAATTTGCCGGTTGGTGAACAGCCACTGCAGTTCGCGCGCCCTCGCCCGATCGAACCCCAGTTTGACGGGCGCGCGCACCAGCGTGCTCAGAAGGCTCGCGCGCAAGCTCACCTGCATGTCCAGCAGGAGATCGAAACGCCGGCTGCGCAATTCCGAGCGCAGCCGCAGGAACTCCGAGCCGAAGCGGTTCTTATCGACCGTCAGGAACTCGATCTCGGGCAAGAGCGACATGAGCTTCGCTTCGAGCCGCCCGAGGATCCAGGTGATCCGGCATCCCGGCCAGGTCCGCTCGAGGGAGCGAATGACCGGCACGACGTGGCAGGTATCGCCAATGGCCGAGAGCCGGATGAGGCAAATGCTGCGCGGCGGTTCGTTCGGTGCGCCGATGGGATCAATGCCCTCCGCGCGGCGTGTAGCTGAACTTCTGACCGGCGATCGTGGCCGCGTACATGAGGCCGCCCTTGGCGATGGTGAAGACCAGCATGCCCTTCTGGTAGCCCGCGCTATTCGTGGTCGCATCCTTCTCGCCGCCGCTCGCGCCCGACTCGGCGCCGGTGGTGCCCGCGCTCGCGTTCGCCCCGGCGGTCACTGCGACCGCGCTCGCCCCCGCCGCAAACTCGAACGTTCCGGACTCGAATTCGTCGAGCGCGCGCTTGTCCTCGAAGAAGATGATCTGGCTGTACGCTTTGCCGCCGGCCTGAAAGCCCGCGCTGAGCTGCGTCATCGACGCATCGCCCGTCAGGACGCCGTGCACGTACACGCGGCCTTTGCCGTGCGCGCCGCCCACGATGAAACCGCCCTCGCCGATGGTCGGAAAGACCGCATAGGCGTAGCTTCTCGAGAAGTAAGCGGTGCTGTCGCCCGCGTTCTTGAAGAGCGCGATGGTGTCGGAGTATCGATCGGCGTACGCGGCGCCGGCGGCGAGCAACAACAAGGAGGCCAGCGCGAATCGTCGGGTGGGTCTCACGGCGGTTTGGTCCCTAGGGGTGCGAATAACTCGGATATACTGACCTCAAGGGACTCCGCCGCGCAACTCGAGCCGCGAACAACGCCGTCATCTCGCGCGGCCCGAATCACCTGCAACCTCGGGGAGCCGCGCTCACCATGCCTGATGTCACTCTCCCACGCTCGACCGCGTTCTCCCGCTACGACGCGCTCGGCCTGGCCGAGCTGGTCCGCCGCGGGGAAACCCATGCCGCCGAGCTCTTGGCGTGGGCCATCGAGAACCTCGAGGCCGTCAATCCACGGCTCAACTGCATCGCCCATACTCATTACGATGAGGCGCGCGCGCAGATCGCAGCGGGGCTCGCGCCGGGCGCGTTCCAGGGTGTTCCCTTCATCCTCAAGGACCTCGGCATCGAGCTCGCGGGAACGGTGACGAGCTGCGGCAGTCTCGCCTTCAAGGACTACCGGCCGAGCGCCGACAGCGAGCTCACCGCGCGCTACAAGCGGGCGGGCCTCGTGATATTCGCGAAATCGACGACGCCCGAACTGGGTCTCGCCTACACGACCGAATCGAAAGCCTGCGGTCTGACGCGCAACCCCTGGGATCTCGAGCGCTCGGCGGGCGGCTCGTCGGGCGGAGCCGCCGCCGCCGTCGCCGCCGGCATCGTGCCGATGGCGCACGCCTCGGACGGCGGCGGATCGATCCGCGTCCCCGCATCGTGCAACGGATTATTCGGCTTGAAGCCTTCTCGCGGCCGCATGCCCTCGGGTCCGACGGCGACCGAGCGCTGGCTCGGGCTCGCAACGGCGCACGCCGTCACCGTGAGCGTACGCGACAGCGCGGCACTGCTCGATGTCACGTGCGGTACCGAATCGGGCTCGCGCTACACCGCACCGGCGCCGCCGACCGAGGGGTATCTGCGCGAGCTCGAGCGCCCACCCCGGCGCCTGCGTATCGCCCTGACGCTTGCCTCGCCCATCAGCTCGCCCGTCGACCCGGCTTGCGCCGCGGCCGCCCTTCATGCGGCAAAGCTCTGCGAATCGCTCGGACACCGGGTGGAAGAGGCCGCGCCCGGCCTCGACACCGATGCGATGGCGACCGGATTCATGACCGTGATCGCGGCCTCGACGGCACAGGCGCTGCGCGATCGCGCCGTCGAGCGAGGAGCGCCGGTATTGCCGGAGGAGCTCGAGACGGTCACCTCGATTTATCTGGAACAAGGGCGCAAAGCCACGGCGCTCGCGCTCGCGGACGCCAACAGCGCATTTCAGCGGGCGGCCATCGCGATGGCGCGGTTCTTGAGCGAGTTCGATCTGCTGCTCGCACCCGGGCTCGCGCGCCCGCCCGCCAAGCTCGGTACACTCGGGCTGTCGCCGGCCGACCTCGCCGCGTACGGCCGCGAAGTCACCACCTACAGTCCGTTCACGGCGCTTGCGAACATGACCGGGCAGCCCTCGATGAGCGTGCCGCTCTACTGGACCTCGGACGGCCTGCCGATCGGCGCGCTGTTCACGGCACGCTACGGCGAGGAGGCCGCCTTGCTGCGGCTCGCGGCGCAGCTCGAGGCGGCGCAGCCCTGGGCGCGCAAGCGCGCACCGGGCTTTCGGAGTTAGCGCCTGCGCCCCCTCGCGCAAGACTTAGGGAGCGCCCTGCTCGTCCTCGCTTGCGCGGCCTCGAGCTACGCGCTACCGCCATCGTCCACCCCAGCGCCCGCCGCATCGCCCATCGCGGCCCCGCCCGGGGCCCCGCCTGCGGCCGCCTCGAACGCACCGCTCGAGCTCGTGGTACTCGGCTCCGGGGGTCCGGGCGCCACCGGCCGCGCCTCATCCTCGAACCTCGTGCTCATCGATGGGATTCCACGCATCCTCATCGACGCCGGATCGGGCGCGTTTGCCCGGCTCGGAGAAGCCCACCTTGCGCTCGGGCAGATCGACACGATTCTGCTGACTCATCTGCACATCGATCATGCGGGCGAGCTCGCGGGCCTCATGAAGGCGCGCGCGGTATCGAGCTCGGGGCCGATCAGGTTCCGAATCTTCGGACCCGACGGCGCGCCGGGGCGTCGGGGCGGCGCCTACTTTCCGTCGACCCGACGTTTTATCGAGCTGCTGTTCGGCTCGCGCGGCGCATTTGCCTACTTGCGCGACTTCTCCGCGCCCATCACGCTCGAGGCGCACGACTTTCCCGCCTCGCCCGGCGCCGGCGGCGAGGTTCGCATAATCGTCAGCGAGCCCGGCTGGAGCGTCTCGGCCGTCGCAGGTCATCACGGCGATGCTCCGGCCGTCAGCTACCGCATCGACCACGCCGGCGCGAGCATCACGTTCTCCGGCGACATCGATCGCCGCGGCCTCGCCGGCCTCACGCGCATCGCCCGCGGGTCGGACCTTCTGGTGTTCAACAGCGCGGTGCTCGATCCGCCGGACTCTCCGCAGATACTCTACAGCCTGCACACACCGCCGCGCGCCATCGGCGAGACCGCGCGCGACGCCGGCGTTCACGCGCTCCTTTTGAGCCACCTGTCGCCGGCAACGGATGAGATGCGCGACGCGGTCTTGCAATCGATCCGCCGTAGCTACTCAGGCCCAGTGCGCTTCGCCGAGGACGGCGTGCGGGCCCTGCCCTGACCTCCCCACCAACTAGGATCAGCTCATGCGAACCCGACTACTTCTGATCTGGATCTCTCTGGCGGCTCCGTTCGCAGCGGCGTCGGCGCCGAC
>JBEKVP010000198.1:0-5380 GCA_049513935.1 Steroidobacteraceae bacterium | reverse complement strand
CAGATCATGCCGAGGGGGAGGCCGTTCAAAAACATGGCGGCCACGTTCCACGGCGGCGGGATCAGCGCAAACAGCACCAGCGCGAGCAGGGCCGCCAGGATGAGGACGATGATGGCGGAGGCGCGCTTTGCCGGGTTAAGCTCGGAAATTACCTTGATGCCGATTAGTTTCGACAGCGCATATCCGGCCACCTGGGCGATCACCAGGGCGATCTTGTAGTCGAGCGCGAACGTCCATCCATGCACGCCGGTGAAGGTCGCGGCCGAGAAGGGCTTGCGGAACGCGTACATGGAGAAATAGGCCGCAAACCCGGCGAGCCCGGCGAACGCGGTGAAGAATACCGGATTCGACTTTTCGATCAGGCGGCGCAGTTTTTCGGTCACGTGAAATCCCGTGGGTCAACGCCGACATGCGCGGCAAGGGGCGCAGTAAGTAGCGGAACCGGATGACATCCCCATGACAATCTCGTTGAGACACGCTGCCGGCGCCACCGGCATTGCGCTCGATGGTCGTCGTTAACTGCAGATTGTCAACAATCTACAATTCATGGTAGTCTCCAGGCTGGTTCATGGCAACTGGATTTTCGCCGATGGCGCAGGCCGCCCCCACCGCGCTGCAGGTCGTGCAGTCCAATTCGCTCCCCGCCCTGGTGCAGGTCGAGATCGAGCGGCTGATCCTCAAGGGCGAGCTCGCCATCGGCCAGCACGTCAACGAGAGCGAGCTGGCAGCGCGGTTCGGCACGAGCCGCGGGCCGGTCCGCGAGGCGCTGCGGGCCCTCGAAGAATCGCGCCTGGTGCGCTCCGAGAAGAATCGCGGCGTGTTTGTCCGTGAGATCTCGGTCGCGGAGGCCGATGAGATCTACGATGTGCGCGAGGCGCTCGACGAGCTGATCGGCCGGCGGGTCGCCGAGCACGCCTCGCCGCAACAGCTGCACGAGCTCGCCATCGTGGTCGGCGAAATGGATGCCGCGGCCGGTGTCGGCGACGTCAAAACCTACCACGCGCTCAATCTTAAGTTTCACGATCTGCTGGTCGAGTTCGCCGGCAATGCACGCCTGACCGAGAGCTACCGGCTCTTGACCAAAGGACTGCTGCTGTTTCGCCTGCGCGGACTCCAGGATGGCGGGGGATTTGCGGTATCCAATTCCGAGCACAAAGCCGTGGTGGAAGCCATTACCGCACGCGACGGCTCCCGGGCCGGGCAGTTGCTGCGCCAGCACGCGGCACAGAGCCGCGCCCGCATGCACAAGGCGGCCGCAGTGACTCACCCAGACGGAACGGAGTAGCGACCATGCCGAGCGAGCTGACTGTGAACGGCCGAACCTACCGCTGGATGGACCGTCCGCTCGTTGTCGTATGCGTCGATGGCTGTCAGCACGAGTACATCACGGCGGCGGTGGCGGCGGGCGTTGCGCCCTTTCTCGGCCGCCTGCTCGGCGGAGCGGGCGACTGCTTTATCGCCGATTGCGTGATGCCGAGCTTCACGAACCCCAACAATCTCTCGATCGTCACCGGCGTGCCGCCCTCGGTGCACGGCATCTGCGGCAATTACTTCTTCGACCCGGAGCGCGGCGAAGAAGTGATGATGAACGACCCGCGGCTTCTGCGGGCCGGGACGATTCTCGCGGCGTTCTCGGACGCCGGCGCGAAGGTCGCGGTCATCACCGCCAAGGACAAGCTTCGCAAGCTTCTCGGCCACCGCATGAAGGGGATCTGCTTCTCCTCGGAGAAAGCGGACCAGGTCACGCTCGCGGAAAACGGCATCGAAAACGTCCTCGCCCGCGTCGGCATGCCGCTGCCGTCCGTGTACAGCGCGGCCCTCTCGGAGTTCGTTTTCCTGGCCGGCGTCAAGCTGATGGAGCGCGAGCGGCCCGATCTCATGTACTTGTCGACGACCGACTACATCCAGCACAAGGCCGCCCCCGGGACGCCGGCCGCCAACGATTTCTACGCGATGATGGACCGCCATCTCGCGCGGCTCGACGCGCTCGGCGCCCGGATCGTTCTGACGGCGGATCACGGCATGAACGCCAAGCACGACGCGGACGGACAGCCCAACGTCATCTACCTCCAGGACGCGATCGACGCCTGGGTCGGAAAGGAGCGGGCGCGCGTGATCCTGCCGATCACCGACCCGTACGTGGTGCACCACGGCGCGCTCGGCTCGTTTGCGCTCGTCTATCTCGGCGACGCCGACGCAGAGCGGCTCGTGGCCGAGCGCATCGCCGCGCTTCCCGGCATCGAATCGGTGCTGACGCGGGCTGAAGCCGCCGCGCGCTTCGAGATGCCGTCCGACCGGATCGGCGATCTGGTGGTGGTGTCCCGGCTCGACACGGTCATAGGGACCGCGCGGAATCGCCACGACCTGTCGGGCCTCGACGTGCCGCTGCGCTCGCACGGCGGGACCTCCGAGCAGAAAGTACCGCTTCTCATCAATTGCCGCGTCGGCCCACAACCGGCTTCGCGCCGCTGGCGCAACTTCGACGCGTTCGATCTGGGCCTCAACTTGGCGGCACGGGCCGCGTAGCCGATGTCCTCGAGCGGCGCACCTTGCGACCCGCGCCCGCTGATCCGCGAATCGCTGCGGATCGCAGGCGAGAAAGTGCCTCGGGAGCGGGTCATCGAGATTCACCATCCCTACAGCGGCAAGCTCGTCGGTACCGTGCCCAAGGCGACCCTCGACGATGTCAAACGCGCGCTCGCGATCGCGCACAACTACCGCTCGAAGCTCACGCGCTACGAGCGTTTCCGCATCCTCACCGCGGCGGGCGAAGGCATCGCGGCGAAGCGCGAGGAGCTCGCTGCGCTGATCACCTTGGAGTCGGGGCTCTGTCTCAAAGACTCGCGCTACGAGGTCGGCCGCGCTTCGGACGTGCTGCTCTTCGCCGCTCAACAAAGCTTGGTCGACTCGGCCGAGGTGTTCTCCTGCGACCTCACGGCGCACGGCAAGAGCCGCAAGGTTTACACCTTGAGAGAGCCGCTGCTCGGCGCGATCAGCGCCATCACGCCGTTCAACCATCCGCTCAACCAGGTGGTCCACAAGGTCGCGCCCGCGGTCGCTACCAACAACCGCGTCGTGCTCAAACCGAGCGAGAAAACGCCGCTCACCGCGTTCGCGTTCGCCGACATACTCTACGAGGCGGGGCTGCCCGCGGAGATGCTCTCCGTGGTCACCGGCGATCCCGCGGAGATCGCCGATGAGCTCTTGACCAGCGCACATGTCGATCTCGTCACCTTCACCGGCGGCGTGTCGATCGGCAAGTCCGTTGCCGCCAAGGCGGTCTATAAGCGCCAGGTCCTCGAGCTCGGCGGCAACGATCCGATCATCGTGCTGGAGGATGCGGATCTCGAGGAGGCGGCCGCGCTCGCGGCCCGCGGCTCTTATCAGAACTCGGGTCAGCGCTGCACCGCCGTCAAGCGCATGCTCGTCCAGGAGAGCGTCGCGGACCGGTTCGTCGAGTTGCTGGTCGAGCACACGCGCGCGGTCCGCTACGGCGATCCCTTCGACCCTTCGATGGACATGGGTACGGTGATCGACGAGCCTTCCGCGCGGCGCTTCGAGGCGGTGGTGAACGAGGCGGTCGCCGGCGGCGCGAAGCTGCTGATCGGCAACGTACGGCGCGGCGCCTTGTACTCCCCGACGGTGCTCGACCGGGTCACTCCCGAGATGACGGTCGTGCGCCAGGAGACCTTCGGTCCGGTGTCCCCGGTGATCCGGTTCAAAACCGTGGAGGACGCGATCCGCATCTCGAACGGCACGCCTTACGGCCTGTCGTCCTCGCTCTGCACCAATCGCCTCGACCTCGTCACCCGCTTCGTGCAAGAGCTGCAGGTCGGCAGCGTGAATGTGCGCGAGGTCCCCGGCTATCGTCTGGAAATCACGCCGTTCGGCGGCATCAAGGACTCGGGCCTGGGATACAAGGAAGGCGTTTTGGAAGCCATGAAGAGCTTCACCAATACCAAGACCTACTCGCTGCCCTGGTAACCGCATGAAAGAACCCATCCTGTTGACACCCGGACCCTTGACCACTTCGGCCGCGACCAAATCCGCCATGCTCGCGGATTGGGGTTCGTGGGATGGCGCTTTCAACGAGTTGACCGCCGCGGTGTGCCGCGATCTCGTGGCGATCGTCGATGGGCAGCAAGATCACGTTTGCGTGCCCCTGCAAGGCAGCGGCACCTTTGCCGTCGAGGCGGCGATCGGCACGCTCGTGCCGAGGAACGGCAAGGTGCTCGTGCCGGACAACGGCAGCTACTGCAAGCGCATCGTTCGGATCTTGAGCTACCTCGGCCGCGAGACCGTGGTCCTGTCGCATGACGAGCAAGAGCCCGCCGACGTCGCGCGGATCGATGCCGCTTTAAGCGCGGACCCCTCGATCACGCACGTCGCGCAGGTCCACTGCGAGACTGGCACCGGGATCTTGAATCCATTGCCCGAGATTGCGGCCGTGGTCGCCAAGCGCGGCCGCGGCCTCATCGTGGACGCGATGAGCTCGTACGCCGCCATTCCGATCGATGCCCGTGCTTTGCGCTTCGATGCGTTGGTCGCTGCCTCGGGAAAGTGTCTCGAAGGCGTTCCTGGGATGGGCTTCGTGATTGCCCGACGCACAGCGCTGGAACAATCCGGCGGCAACAGCTCATCGCTCGCCATGGATCTTCTCGACCAGTGGCAGTACATGCAGAAGACCGGTCAGTGGCGCTTCACGCCGCCGACTCATGTCGTCGCCGCGCTGCGCGCCGCGATCGATCAGTACCAGGCACAGGGCGGGCTCAAAGCCCGGCTGGCGCGCTACACGGAGAACTGCAGGGCGCTCGTATCGGGCATGCGCGCGCTCGGGCTGCGGACGTTTCTGCCGGACGCCGTGCAGGCGCCGATCATCGTGACGTTTCACGCTCCGCCCGACCCGGCGTATGTTTTCGCAGAGTTCTACCGGCGGGTGCGCGACCGCGGATTCATCCTCTATCCGGGGAAGCTGACCACGGTCGACACCTTCCGGGTAGGCTGCATCGGCGCGATCGGCCTCGACGCCATGAAGCAGGCGGTCGCGGCGGTGGCCGAGGTCCTGCGCGAGATGGGAGTTCAGCGCACGGCCGCGTAGCGGGTTGCCCGGCCTCGGCCCGGGGCTATAGAGTTCCGGTCCGGGCGCACGCATGCCCCGCAAAGGATCTCATGAGCATAGAAGTCACCCGCGTCAGCCGTGCGTTCGGCGCCATCGTCGCCGGTCTCGATATCGGAGGCCGGCTGGCCGAGTCCGAGATCGAGCGCTTGAGCGCGCTGCTGGCCGAGCACAAGGTGCTCTTCTTCCGGCAGCAGCCGCTGTCGCCGCAGGCGCAGCGTGATTTCGCGGCACGCTTCGGCACGCTGCACGTGCATCCGATCT
>JBEKVP010000197.1:0-5387 GCA_049513935.1 Steroidobacteraceae bacterium | reverse complement strand
ACCCGATCGAAGAGCACCGTCAGGGATTTCGGCCCGACGATCTGTCCCACGTCCACGATGAGCTCCCCGTCGATCCACAGGGACTGGTCCATCACGACGCCGTCCGGGTGATTCTCGCCACCGCCCTCCTCCCACCAAGGCAGTCCCATGCCGATCGCGTTGGTGCCGAGCGCCCGGATGTCCTCGATGAAGTGCTGGCCGGTGATGCGCGCCGCCGGATGGAACCCGAGCGTGAAGTGGATGAGCGAGCCGTAGCCGCGCCCGCCGGCTGCGCGGCGCAGCGCGCGCTCGAAGCGCGGCTTGTCCTCCGCCCCGGCGCCGGAAAAGGAGCGGATGTTCTCGTCGACCTCGATGCTGATCGGACGGCGCAGCACGCGATAGTACTCGTCGAACACGGCGCGCAGCACGATTCTGCCCGCCACCGAGGAGCGCGCCGGGTACAGGCTCTGTGCGCCGGGGACCGTATGCATGCCGGGGGAGCGGGCGACGCGCTCACGCCGCAGTTTCACCTTGTCGAGCGTGAACGAGACATCCGTGCCGCCCGGGCACGTAAAGCGCACGCGCGCCCCCGCCATCGTGTCCAGATATTCGACCAGGGCAATCTGATAATCCATGAGAGCCGCGAAATCGACGCCGCCGTACAGGCGCGCGAAGCTCGCGGCTCCGGCCGTAGCGAGCAGCGCGTAGCGCGTGCGGCCGGCCTTCATGGCGTTATCGTGCAGGGTCGAGCCGGCGAGATAGGGAAAGCAGCAGTCGAACCAGACGTCGGATGCGGCCGCGGCGGCGCCGAGAGCGTCGGGCATATACGGATCGGCCAGCGCACCTTGAAACGGGAGCTGCGGAATGGTCGCCGTGACGGGTCGGGCGCGCGCGTCCGCCGCCGCCGTTGCGATCGCGGCGGTGAGCGCCGGCTCGGTGCGCGTATCGGCGGTGATGAGCACCCCCTCGCTCGGCCGCAGGTCGAATTGCTCGCCGACGAGCGTGCGCGCGGCGCGGGCCAACCCGCGAGCGCTCACGGCGGCGTGCCTGGCCGGGTCATCTTGAAGATCTCGCCGAGCGTCGCGTACTCGCGGTACCCGAGGCGCGCGATCGGCTGCAGCTTCGCCGTGGAGACGCGACCGTCGACGATCGCCTCGTCGGCGATGTGCATACCGAGCACCCGCCCCATCACCATGCGTCCGATCTCCGCTTCGCACGGCAGCTCATAGATGTCCGCGACGCTGCACTCGAGGCTGATCGGCGACTCGGCGACGCGCGGCGGGCGCACCAAGCGGCTCGGCGCGGCCGTGAGGCCCGCGAGCCCGAACTCATCGATGCCTCGGCCGACCTCCGCGCTCGAAGCGTTCACCGCCTCGCGCAGCTCCCAGGTCGCGAGGTTGACCACGAACTCCCCGGTCTCGCGCGCGTTTTTGACGGAATCCTTCTCGCCGCCGTCCGTGTGCTCGCCGTTGGCGCAAAACATCACCATCGGAGGCAGCTCGCTGATCGCGTTGAAAAAACTGAACGGCGCCAGATTGCGGTTTCCGGCCGCATCGACGGTGGAGATCCAGCCGATGGGCCGCGGCACGACGCACGCCTTGAACGGATTGGGAGACAGCGCCTGATCGGGCCGCCCGCAGCTGAAGAACATCGTAATTCCCCTACTCAGTGAGAAAGATCTCCCCGCCATCGATCGGGCCGCTCCGCAGGCGCTCGCCGCGTAAGCGGCGCGCCAGCGCCCAGCGAACGCTCGCGGGCCGCTCGAGCTGCGGCACGTGGCGGGTGTCCTCCAGCGCGACGAGTGTGCAGCCCGGAATGCGCCCCGCCGCGGCGGCGGCCCCCGCATAGGCGACCGTCGCATCGGCTTTGCCCCAGATGAGCATCAAGCCAGGGCCCGCGCCGCGCGCGATCAGGCCCTCGAGTTGCAGATCGTCGTTGATGCGCTCGAGATAGTAGCGGCCGAGCGCCGCAAAGGCCTGCGCGGCGCCCGCGGAATTGTTCATGCGGTAAGTCTGCTCGATGAAGGTTTCCGCAATCGCCTGCGGATTCTCGACCGCGCGCCGCAGCCGGTCGGCGATCGATTGCCGGTCCATCCGCCCGAGGTACTCCGCCGTCCAGCGCCGACGCTCGGGCGTCAAGGGCTCGAGCCCGACCGCGCCCACGAGGGTGAGGCTCGCCGCTCTCTTCGCGAAAGCGTTGGCAAAGCCCGCAGCCCAAAGGCCGCCCAGCGAGGAGGCCACCAGATGCACCTCGCGCTCCCCGAGCGCATCCAAGAGCGCGCCAAGCCAGGCGATGTGCCCCTCGAGCGTATAGGCGAAGCCGGCGTCCTTGCTCGACAGGCCGTGGCCCGGCAAATCGACCGCCAGACAGCGATGACCCTCCGCGGCGAGCGCGGGAGCCACGGCCGACCAGACTTCCGCGTGCGAGCCGAGACCGTGGAGAAACAGCACCGCAGGTCCCTCGAGGCCCCACTGCACCACCCGCACCGTCGTGCCCGCGGCGCCGATGGGATACTGGACGGCCGCGGGGGTCATGGCAGGCGGCGGGCGCTCGCACCCGCTAGATCGCCCGAGACCGTTTCGCGCACCCGGGCGCCCGCCGGGGAGAGCCGGTCGATGCTGTGCTTGACGAAGTGCTGGACTCCGCGCTCCAGCCGCGACATGCGGCCCGGCGTAAAGCCGCTCGAGCCCGCGGTGTTCTGCAGCGATTCAACCATGGAGAAATCCTCGGCGAGCACCTTCTCGAGCATGAGCTTGAATTCGCCGACCACGCGCTCGCGATCCGGCCCTTCCATCGTCTCGCGTGACCAGAGCACCGCCGCGCTCATGCGCATGGTATCGACGGTCAGCGGCCAGCTCGTGTAGAGCGACACGTAGTCCGGCCGCACGAAGAAATTGAGATTCGGCGGCAGCAGCGCGGCCTGCGAGAAGCGCTCCGATTTGCCCTCGAGGGCCGCTACGCGCTTGGCCGTCAGATCGCCGGATTTGGACAGCGTACCGGTGTCGTATTCGTCGACGTACACCTGGCCGTTCTCGCGCAGATCGTAGTTGAGATCCACCGTCTTCATGAAACGCGCGATGGTATCGCGGTGCAGGACGTTCACGTGATAGAAGTCGACGAAGTTCTCGACCATGAGCTTCCAGTTGCACTTGAGCGTCACGTCGAGCCGCAGGCCGACCCGGAGCGTCTCGAGCCCGAGGTACCCGAATTTTTCGGCGAAATCCCTGAGATACTCATCGAAGGGCTCGGGCTCGGCATTCAGCGTCGTGAAGATGAAGCCGCCCCAGACCGCGACCTGGAGCTCCGGCAGCCGGCACTCCTTGCGCTCGAAGCCGAGCGAATCGCTCATGTAACCGGCGCCCTTCAAGCGGCCGTCGAGATCGTAGGTCCAGCCGTGGTACGGGCAGACGAATTGACTCACTCGCCCGCTGCCGGTGGCGAGCTCGACGCCGCGGTGCCGGCACATATTGGCGTACGCGCGGATCCGGCCCGCCTGGTCCCGGCAGAGCAGCACGGGCTCGTTCAGGATGCGAAAAGCGAAGTAATCGCCGGCCTGCGCGAGCTCCTCGTCCCGAGCGACGCAAAACCAGTCTTTGCGGAAGATGCGCTGCATCTCGAGATCGAGCACGCGCGGATCGCTGTACAGAGCTCCGGGCGCGTGGCTCGCCTGCGTCGCCTCGCGGAACACCTCGTCCCATGCTCGATCGGTGAAATTCATGTCGTCGCTCCTTTGGCGCCGCGCGTCGCAAGCCACGAGCCCAGCAAGATCAAGGCAAACCCCGCAACGCCGCCCACACCCAGGCGCTCATCGAGCAGCCACACGCCGAGGAGCGAGGCGACCGCGGGGTTGACGTACGTGATGAGCGTGGCGCGCGAGGCGCCCGCGTGGTTGACGAGGTAGAACATGAGCAGCATCGCGATCGCTGTGCACAGGATTCCGAGCACGGCGATCGCGGTGATCGCGGTGGCCGACGGCGCATGCCCCGGCAAGGAAAAAAGCGCCGGCACGAGCAGCACGGCGGTCGCGATCGCGAGGCAGGCGGCGAGCGGTCCGAGTGCATCGAGATCGCTCAGGTGGCGCTGGATGATCAGCGGACCCACGGCGTAGCCGACGGCCGCCACGATCATGCAGGCGACGCCCACCCAGCCCAGGAGGCCGGAAATGGCGCCGAATCCCATGAGCACCACCACGCCGATGAAGCCGAGCGCGAATCCCGCGAGCCGCCTCGCCCCCAATTGCTCATGCACGCCGAACGAGCGTGACAGCAGCACCACCCACATCGGCACCGTGGCGATGAGGATGCCGGTGACCGAGGAGCTGATCCACTGTTCGCCGACCGAGATGACCGCAAAGGGAATGGCGAATTCGGCGAGCGCGAAGGCGACGAGCGCACCGCCGTGGGTGCGAAGCCGCGGCAGCGTGCCGCGTTTCCACGCGATCGGCACCAGCACGCACGCGGCGAGCCCCACGCGGATGAAGGCGACCAGCAGCGGAGAGAGCTCCGCGACCGCCAGTTTGATGAAAAAGTACGGTATGCCCCAGATGATGCTGAGCGCCGCGAATGCCATCCAAGCTCGCCAGCTCACTATTCAACCTCTGTAGATCGCGACACCGCGGGATTGTATAAACTGTACGCGCATGCTCACAACCGCACATTAAAAGATCGAATGCGCCCCCGAGGACATCGCGCGGACAAACCGCGGCGCGTCCACGCCCATATCGCGAGGCGCAGCTCGGCCGCGCCGCGGCGCATCCGGCTCGGCTCGCGCGAGGTGCTGACCCAGGGGATCCCGCACGAGATTTTGCTCGACCTGTATCACCATTTCATGACCGTGAGCTGGACGCGGCTGTTCGCGACGATTGCCGTCTTCTTTCTGCTCTTCGATCTGCTGTTCGGCTGCCTCTTCCACCTCGTTCCCGGATGCATCGCGAACTTGAATCCGCCGGGGTTCCTGGGCGACTTTTTCTTCAGCGTGGAAACGCTCGCCACCGTGGGCTACGGGGACATGCACCCGCAAACTCTCTACGGCCATGTGGTCGCGATGCTCGAGATCTTCGTCGGTCTGATGATGCTTGCGATCATCACCGGGATCATGTTCGCACGTTTCTCGAGGCCGCGTGCGCGCTTCCTGTTTGCGCACAGCGCCGTGGTGCGCCCGATCGACGGCAAGCTCACGCTCATGTTCCGCACAGCCAACGCTCGGCAGAACGTCGTTCAGGAAGCCTCGGCGGAGCTGCGCATGCTGCGCGACGAGGTGACCGAGGAGGGCTTTCGCATCCGCCGCATCGTGGATCTGCCGTTGGTGCGCTCACAGCACCCGGTATTCGCTCTCAGCTGGACCATCATGCACATCATCGATGAGACCAGTCCCCTGGCCGGCGAGAGCGAGCAGTCGCTCGAGGCGGG
>JBEKVP010000196.1:0-5392 GCA_049513935.1 Steroidobacteraceae bacterium | reverse complement strand
CGGGCTTTGCGTCACGTCGGTGTTGCAGAGATCGCATCCCTCGACGGGCGCGATCGGCCCGCCATGGAACGCCTCCGTTCCCGCAGGGGTATAGCGCGACGAGCCGTCGGAGGTTTCGGTTTGCGTGGTGTAGTTCGCGTCGATGACCAGCTTCTCCGTGGGCTGAAAACGCAGGATCGCGCGCCCGCCGCCCACATCGTCATCGTTGACGCCTTTCAGGAAACCGAGAGCCTGAACCGGCTCGGTTTGATAGTTCGGCGGATCGCCGGGCGGCGCGATGTTGGAGGTTCCGGTGACGCCGGTGCCCACCCGGATCTGGTTGATGTATCCGCTATCGTAAATCTTCCATCCCACGATGCGCAGCGCCAGCACGCCGTCGACGATCGGCAGATTGACCGCACCGTTGAAATTGTAGTTGCCGCTCGCGTGAGCGGTTTCAGAGCCCTCCGCCGTCAGGTAGCCGCCGAGATTGTTGAGATCGGGCGACTTCGGGATGAAGCGGATCGTGCCGCTCATGGAGCTTGCGCCGTACAGGGTTCCTTGCGGGCCGCGCAGCACCTCGATGCGGTCCATGTCGTAGAGTCGAATATCGGACTCGAATCCGCCGCCGTCGTCGCTGTTCGTGCCGCTGATCACCGCCTCGCCGTAGTAGACGCCGGTGGTCGAATCGCCGGTGGAGTTGATGCCGCGGATGACGTACTTCTTGTCGCCCGGCCCGAGATCCTGAATCGAGAATCCGGGGATATCGCCGGCGATGCTCATGATCCCGGCCGCCCCCTCGCTTTGCAGAGTGTCGCCGCTGATCGCCTGGATGGATACGGGAATGTCGAGGACCTTTTGGGCGTTGAGCTTGTTGGCGGTGACGACGATCTCCGTCAGCGAGCTCGAGTCCGAGCCTGCGGCGCTCTGCCCGGACGCCGCGAGCGGCACGCCGATCGAGGCGCCAGCCAGGGCGGCCGCCAGGACCGCGGCGGGGAATCGGCTCGATCTCTGGTCGACAGGCGGAACCTTCATGGCGCGCATCCCCTCATCGTTGATTGTACAAATACAATATGAGTTATCATATGAAATATCAACGATAACGCGCGACTGTTGCGCAACCGCCACGCGCCGCCGGGTGCGGTGCGCGTGGGCCTCACTGCACCATGTTGTGGCTGAGGCGACGGATCAAGGCAAACGAGGCGGCGATCTCCCGCGGCGACAAGCCGTTGAGGAGCCGCTTCTCCCGGCGCCGCACGACCACGTTGAGCGAATCGAACAGCGCGCGCCCTTTATTGGTGAGATACACCTCGGCGCAGCGTGCGTCGTGCCGATGCGTCACCCGCCGCACGTAGCCTTCCCGGACCATGCTCATGAGCGCCCGGCTGAGCGCCGATTGCTGCATCATGGCGCGGTCGATGATCTCGGTGATGGTGATGCCGTCGCCCATCGCGAGTACCGCAAGAATCCGCCAGCGAGTGAGGTTGATGCCCTCCTGCCGCAGCTTCTCGATGAGATCCACGTTCAGCTGATAGGCGAGACGCGTGACCAAATACGGCAGGAAGTCGTCGAACAAGGACTGATCCGCCGCCTTCGCCGGTGCGCGCACGGATCTCGCTGCGAGTCTTGGAGCCATGGTCTCTTTAGAATGGGTTCTGGCCATTGAGGATCGCGCCCAGCTTGGCGGCGTCGATGTTGCCGCCCGAGATTATACAGACGATCTTGCCCTGCCCTGCGGACCCCGCGATGGCGGCCGCCACCGACGCCGCGCCCGCGGGCTCCGCGATGATCCGGTGGCGAAGGGCCAGCAGGCGAATTGCCTCGGCGATCGCGCCGAACGAGGCGCACACCGCAGCGTCGGCCACGTCCCGCACCATCGGCCACATCTCCTCGAGCACGGTGGTGCTGCCCATGCCATCGACGAAGCTCTGCCGATGGCTGACTGCGACCGCCCGCCCTGCGCGCAGCGCCGCGGCCGCGGGCTCCGCGGCCTCCGACTCGACCACAATCATGCGAACCGCGGGCCTCAGGCGGCGCATCACCGAGCCGATGCCGCAGAGCAGTCCGCCGCCGCCAAAGGGCACCACCACCGCATCGCAATCCGGCAGATCCTCGAGGATCTCCTCGCCGATGGTCGCGTTGCCCGCGAGCACCCCCGCTTCAGCCACCGGATGGACGAACAAGCCCCGCTCGCCCGCGAAGCGGCGCGAGGTGAGCGCGTGCCACCACGCATCGAACGGCACGCGGATGACCTTTGCACCGAGCCGCTCGAGCGCCGCCGTTTTGGTCGCCGCCGCGGCGTCGGGGACCACGGCCGCAGCCGGAATGCCGCGCGAGCGCGCCGCGAAGGCGAGGCCCTGACCGAAATTTCCCGCGCTCGCTGTCAGCACCCCATGCCGCAGGCTCTCGGCGGGAAGGCCCGCGAGCACGTTGACCGCCGGCCGGATCTTGAACGACCCCAGGGGCTGCAGATTCTCGAGCTTCAAGAAGATGCGCGCGCCGGGAACCTCCGCATCGAGCTCGACGAGCGGCGAGCGGATCGCCTTGCCGCGGATGTGCTCGCGCGCGGCGGCCACATGCGCGCTCGTCGGCAAGCTGAGCGCTGCGCGCACCGGCCCGTCGGTCCCGCTAGAAATCAATGACCTGCCCGACGCCGGCGGCGCGTGCGCGCTCGAGCACGTAATGGGTCGAGGCGAGATCCTGGGGCGCGATGCCGAGCGATTTATAGAGCGTCACGTCGGCGGCCGAGAGCCGACCCGCCTTCGAGCCGTTCGCCACTTCGCCGATCTCGCCCCGGATGTGTTCCGGCGAGATCGCGCCGGCTTGCAGCGCGCGCAAATACTCGCCGCCCTCGTGGATGGTGGAATTGCGGCAATCGACGAAGAACCGAGCCCGCACCACCGCCGGCGTATCGATCTCCGCCGCCGCCGCGATGCTCGAGCCCACCACGTTCAAGTGAGCGCCCGGCGCGATCCATTCGCCTTCGAGAATCGGCTCGCGCGACTTGGTGAGCGTGCAGACAATGTCCGCGTCCCGTACGGCATCGCGCACGGTGTCAGAGCTCTCGATGGCGATGCCGCGCTTGGCGCCCTCTGTCGTCGCAAAGCTGCGCGCCTTGTCCGGGTCGCGCGCCCACACGCGGATGCGCCGCAGCGGACGCACGCAGAGCAGCGCTTCGAGGTGACTTCGCGCCTGCTCGCCCGCGCCGAGGATCGCGAGGTCGGAAGCGTCCGGCCGCGCCAAGAGGCGCGTCGCCAGGCCGCTCGCCGCCGCGGTGCGGATCGCCGTGATCTCGGCAGCATCCACCAGCGCCACCGGACAGCCATGCTCGGCCTCGAACAGCAGCACCAGGCCGAGGTGCGAGGAATGCTGCGGCGGCTTGTTGCGCGGGATCAAGCTCACGAGCTTGACGCCGAAACACTCCGGTTCGGCGAGGTACCCCGGCATGTTGCCGAGCATGCCGCGGTCGCCCGGCATCGGCATCACCGAGCGCAGCGGCAGCACTACCCGCCCCTCCGACACGGCGATCATGGTCTTGCGCATGAGCTCGATGCATTCCCGCATCGGGAGGAGGTCTCGCACCTCGGCCCCGCGCAAAACTCTGATTTCCATGGGCGTTTCGCAGCGCGCGGCTAGCGGGGGCCGAGCTCGCGGCGCAGTTCCCTCATCGCCGCGACCAACGTGTTCACGTCGTCGGCGTTGTTGTAGAAGTGAAAGCTCGCCCGCACGTTGTCGTCGCGGTACGAGGTGACGATGTCGCGCTTCATGAGCTCCTTGGTGAGGCGCGCGCTGTCGCGCGAGGGCACCGCGACCGTCGCTCCGCGCCGCGCGTCCTCGCGCGGCGTCACGCTCGGCCAGCCGATCTCCTCGAGGCCCTCCATGCAGCGGCGCGTCAGTGCGAACACGCGCTTCTCGATGGCGGGCGTACCAACACGAAGCAGCATCTTGAGGCCGGCTTCGGCCGCATAGCAATTGACCACGGGCGGCGTTCCCGCCTCGAAGCGACGCGCGTTCGGCGCCGGGTGGTTGGCCGTGATGTCCATCGCCGTGATCTCGGCTTGGGCGAACCAGCCGCTGTTCAGCGGCACGAGGCCCCGCACCAGCGAATCGCGCGCATAGAGAAAGCCGATTCCCGCGGTGCCCAGGAGGTACTTGAGCATTCCCCCGGCCGCGAAGTCGACGTCGAGCGCCTTTACATCGATGTCGAGCGATCCGACCGACTGGTAGCAGTCGAGGAGCACCCGCGCACCCTTGGCGCGCGCCAAGCGCACGATGCCCGGAATGTCGAGCTTCGCGCCGTTGCGAAAGCAGACGTGCGTTATGGCCACCAGCTGCGTGTGCTCGTCGATGGCGCGCTCGAACTGCCCGAGCGGTATGTAGCCGTCCGCGGCCCGGGGCACGTGCACCACCCTGGCGCCGCGCGGCTCTTGAGCGTGCCAGATCTGCGCGTTGGTCGGAAACTCGAAGTCGCTCACCACGACCTTGTTGCGCGGACCCGAGAAATCGAGCGCGCTCGCAAGCGCATTGAGACCTGCCGACACCGAGGCGGTGACCGCGATCTCATCGGGCGTCGCATTCAGCAACTTGGCGACCAGCGAGCGCACCGACTCGTTCTTGGTGACCCACACGTCCCAGTTCGCGCCCACCAGCAGGCGGTCTTCCATGTAGGCCTCGAAGGCGGACTTCACCTCGTTGGCGAGCGCGCAGTAGGAGCCGCTGTTCAGGTAGGTCTTGCGCTCGAGAAGCGGAAATTCCTTGCGCAGCGCTTCGAAGTTCGGTTCCATGTCTCGAGAGTTCCTGCGGCGACGATCCTACGAATATTGTATGCAATATCATATAATCATGCAATTGCGAGGGGGACCCGAGGGTTGCGCGAGACGGTAAAACCGATCGAAATCGGCGAGATCGAGGCGGCGCGGGCGCGTCTCCAGGGCCTCCGCCTGTGCGCGCCGCTGCAGGATTTTGATGCGCCGCCCGCCGGCAAGACCGTAAAGCTCAAGCTCGAGAACTTGCAGCCCATCGGCTCGTTCAAGATCCGGCCCATCGGCAATGCCGTGCTCGCGAGAGCACGCAGCGCGCTCGCGGGCGGCCTCTACACGACGAGCTCGGGCAACAGCGCACTGGGCGTCGCCTACATGGCCCGGCGCCTCGGTATTGCGGCCACCGCGATCGTGCCCGCGAACGCGCCCGCGGCGAAGCTCGACAAGCTGCGGCGTCTCGGCGCGCGCATCGACGTGCGCCCGGCGGACGCATGGTGGCACGCGGTCGAGTCCGGCACCCTCGCCGATCAACCCGGCGTCTACATCGACGCGGTGCGCGATCCTGCCTCGCTCGCGGGCGACGCCACCATCGGAGTCGAGATCCTCGCGCAGTGGCCGGAGGTCGAGGCGATTCTCGTACCGTTCGGCGGCGG
>JBEKVP010000195.1:0-5401 GCA_049513935.1 Steroidobacteraceae bacterium | reverse complement strand
GGTTGGCTGGCAGAGGGGCGTCTGCGGCGTTGCGCGTCTTGACCGTGGAGCCCGCCACGGCCCGCGCCGCGCGCCTTGCATCCGCTCCCTCTCCCAGCCAACGCGGCTCACGCGGGATACTCAGACAGGCTCCCAGGACGCGCTGCGAGAATGAGAGATCACAGTGGCTTGCGCCTTGCCACTGCGAGTGGCGCGATCCTTGCCGATGCGCCGCGCCTCGGCGCTCTTCTCGATGCCTCCGGCGAGGCGGTCTTCGAACCCCAGTTCTGGGCCGCGCGGGCGGAGCTTGTCGCCGCGGCGGCTGGTCGCGGCAGCACCTGGTTCCTCGACTCCGGCCCTCGCCAATGGGTGTTGCGTCACTATCGGCGGGGCGGGTTCATCGCGCGTCTGTCCGCGGACTCATATATCTGGACCGGCGAGCCGCGCGTCCGGGCATTCGCCGAGTACCGCTTGCTCGCGCACTTGATCGAGCGCGGCCTGCCGGTGCCGAAGCCGATCGGTGCCCGCTATCAGCGTGCCGGACTTCGCTATCGCTGCGATCTCATCACCGAGCGGGTCGAGGGGGCTAGGTCGCTGAGCGCCGAGCTCGCGGCGGGCGCATTGGCCAACGAGGCGTGGCTCTCGATCGGCGCGGCGCTCGCCCGCCTGCACGCAGCGGGTGTCGATCACGCCGATCTCAATGCGCACAACGTCTTGATCGACCGGCGCGGAGCGGTCAGCGTCATCGACTTCGATCGTGGCCGCATCCGCGAAGCCGGCGGCTGGAAGCTGCGCAACCTCCGCCGCCTGCGCCGCTCGCTCGAGAAAGTCTCGCGCAATCTGCCGCCCGGGCGATTCTCCGCCGAGAACTGGACAAGCCTTGTCGCGGGCTACCGGGCATCCGCGGCGCCGGAATCTCGCGGTCCTTAGCGATGCGACGACTCTACAGCTTATTGATGATGTTGGCGGCACCGGTGGCGTTCGCCGTGGTGCTGATGCGCGGCCTCAAGGATCGCGCTTATTGGACGACGCCTATGGAGCGGTTCGGCTTTGGACGCTGGATCGCAACGCCGAGCATCTGGCTGCATGCGGTTTCCTTGGGCGAGGTTTCCGCCGCTGCGCCGCTGCTGCGGGCGCTGCGGGTCCGCTACCCCGAGATTCCTTTCATCCTCAGCACCGCGACCCCGACCGGCAGGAATCGCGCGCGGACGCTGTTCGGGACAGACGTCGATATCCGCTACCTCGCCTACGACACGCCGGGATCCATGCGCCGCTTCCTCGCGCGAATCAACCCGCGCGTCGGCGTAATCATCGAGACCGAGCTCTGGCCCAATCTGCTCCACGAGTGCCGGCGTCGCGGCGTGCCCGTCGTGATCGCGAGCGCGCGGCTCACCCCGAAGTCCGTGTTGCGTTATCGCCGTGCGCGCGCCCTGTTTGGCGATGCCGTGCAGAATGTAACCATCGCCGCGCAGAGTGCTGAGGACGCGCAGCGATTCATCGCCATCGGCGCCGACCGCGCCCGTACGCGCGAGGTCGGCAACTTGAAATTCGACATGCAGCTCGGCGAGGACGTGCTCGAGGCAGGACGCAAGCTGCGCGCCGAGTATTTGGGCAAGAGACCCGTGTGGATTGCCGGCAGCACGCACGCCGGTGAAGAGGAGCAATTGCTCGCGGCGCACGCCGAGCTCAAAAAGGCGGTCGCGAGCCCGCTCCTGGTGCTCGTTCCGCGTCATCCGCAGCGCTTCGAGAGCGTCGCCACTCTGCTCACGCGCCGAGGAGAGCGGTTCGACCGCCGCAGCGCCGCCGCACCGGTGCGCGCCGATGCCGACGTGCTGCTGGTCGACACCGTCGGCGAGCTCGCCGCGCTCTATGCGGCCGCGGACGTCGCGTTCGTCGGCGGGAGTCTTGTTCCGGTGGGCGGGCACAATCTTCTGGAGCCGGCGGCGCTCGGGGTGCCGGGGATCACCGGTCCTTACACCGCCAACAGCCGGGAAATCGCGCGGGAGCTCATGCTTCGGGGCGGCGCCGTCCAGGTCGCCGACGCACAGACGCTTGCCAACGTATTGGGTCAGTTCTTTGCCGATCCCAACATGAGGCAGCGGGCAGGTGCCTCCGCACGTGAGTTCGTCGAGGCGCACCGCGGCACCGTGGCGCGGCTCATCGATCTCATCGATCCGCTCATCGCCTCGAGCGGTCCCCCCGTCAAGGCGTAGCGGATTCCGCGCTTGGCGCGTCGGGCGGCGCGGGGGACGGCGGCGTATCCTTGAGCAAGGCGTTTAGCCGGTTCAAGGTCTGCTCGGACAGAATCCCCGCCGACTGCTGCAGCTTGATCACATTGACTATGTAATCGTAGCGGCTGCGCGCGTAGTCGGTTTGCGCCTGAATCCACTGCCGCCGCGACTCGAGTACCTCCACCGCCGTGCGCGTGCCCGCTTCGTATCCCGATTCCGTGGCGTCGAGCGCCGTCGCATTCGACTCGAGCGCCCGGCGCAGCGCCTTGACGTGCGAGATCTCCGACAGCACCCCGAGATAGGCATCGCGCGCATCGTGTTCGGTCTGGCGCGCCACGCGCTCCACCCGCTCCTTCGCCGCGCGGTGCTGGTAAACCGCCTGCCGCACCTGCGAAGACACCATTCCGCCCGAATAGATCGGAATCGAGAACTGAATGCCCACCACGTTCTGATATTGATCGAGGCTCGTGCTGCCGTAGGGCGTACCGTTCGCATTGATGTAGTCGCCGCCGCTCGAGGATTTGTACCGGCTCGCGACCAGGTCGAGCGTGGGATAATGTCCGCCGCGCGCCGCGCTGATATTCTCGCGCGCGATGTCCGCCGCGAGGCGGCTCGAGACCAGCGACAGGTTTTGCTGCAAGGCCATCTCGACCCAGCGTTCTTCGCTCGAGGGGTCGGGATTGGTGAGCTCGAACGGCTCCACGGGCCGCGCCAGGTAATCGAAGGCATCGCCGGTGATCTCGCGCAGCAGCTCCAGCGCGGATGCGAGCTGCCGCTTCGAAGCGATCACCGCCGCCGCTCCGCTATCGTGCGCCGCGCGCGCCTCTTGCACGTCGGTGATGGCGATGAGTCCGACCTCGTAGCGCTTCTCGGCCTGCTCGAGCTGGCGGTTGACCGATTCCAGGTTGCCGTGCTGCGCATCGAGATCGTCCTGCGCGGCCAGCACGTCGAAGTAGCGCTGCGCGACGCGGGCGATCAGGTCTTGCTGGGCCGCCTGGTAGTCCGCCTCGGCCTGCGCCACCTGGGCGTCCGCACGCTGCAGGGCGACCCAGTTCTCCCAGCGGAACAGGTTCTGCGTGAGATCCACCCCATACTTGCGCGTGTTCGTGGTCACCCGGCCATTGAAGGGAAACGATTCGGAGAAATTCTGGCCATCCTCCTGAACGGTCTCGACTTGATTCGATTGCCCATTGTCCTTCTCCTTGGACAGGGTGCCGCTCCCCGCAAGCTGCGGCAACAGCGCGGCCAGCGCTTGCGGCTTCGATTCGAGGGCGGCGAGACGATTGGCCTCGGCCTCCTTGAGCTGCGGATCGTTTTGCAGCGCGCGCTGATAAACCGCGAGCAGGTCCGCCGCCGGGGCGCCATTCCAGACCAGGCAGGAGCTTAGAACGATCAGGAACTGCTTCATGAGCTGTTATATCCGACTATATCACCCAAAAGCGGGAAAGCGGGCGACAACCGGATTACTCCGACAGCCTAATACTGGGGGATGCTCGGATCGACATCCCTGGACCAAGCCAGGATGCCGCCGGAGAGATTGGCGACCGTGGCGAATCCACGGCCCGCGAGAAAGTGCGCGACTTGCAGGCTGCGGCCGCCCGACCGGCAGATCACCACGGTCGGCGTATTCGGATCGAGCTCGGACAGACGATCCACGATCTGACCCATCGGAATTCGCACGGTTTGCGAGGGAACCGGCGCGAGGTCTATCTCCCAACCCTCGCGTACGTCGAGCAGGGTCATTTGCGTGCCCTGGGCGCGTCGCTCGAGAAACTGGCCCGGGCTCAACTCCTCGATCATCAGAACACGAACCTTTGCGCGGCGGTCGCGTTCACGAGCGGGTCGATCACCGTCTCGAACAAGCTCTCGCGAATCCATTCGTTATCGTCGACGCGGCGGACGAGTACGGCTTCCATGACGGGGGCGGATCCCACCACCGCGAACAATCGGCCGCCGACGCGCAGGCAGCGCTCGAAGCGGGCGTCGTATACCGGTAACGATCCCGTCACGGCGATGACATCGTATTCGCCCAGCGGCGCGGCATCGAAGGCGTCGCGCGTCTCGAGCCGCACGCGCGCATTGGGTGCGGCGCGCAAGTTGGCCGTGGCCGACGCGGTGAGATCGGGATGAATGTCGATCGAGTGCGTAGAGCCGCACAGCAGGCTCAAACACGCGCATAGATAACCGGTGCCGGTGCCGATCTCGAGCGCGCTGTCCGCGGGATTCACGCCCAGCGCCTGGAGGATCCGTCCCTGAATTTTGGGTGCGAGCATCGACTGACCGGACCCTATGGGAAGCTCCGCATCGGCGAATGCGAGGTCGCGATAGCTCTTCGGTACGAAGGCTTCCCGCGGCACTTGGGCGAGCGCGTCGAGCACTCGCGGATCGAGGACTTCCCAGGTGCGGATCTGCTGATCGACCATTTGCTGTCGAGCGGCCAACGTGTCCATAGATTCCTTTGCTTAGACCGCTGATTATGGTCAATTTCTGCAGGCTTCGCCATGCCCGTGCGCTATTCTCCTAAGTAACGAAGATTCGAGACGCGCCTAACCGTCCGGAGCCCAACGCTTAGCGGCGTTGGAATGTAGTTATCGAGGTCAGACTTGCTTTTGTCTCCCGTCGTCCTCTGGTTCTCGACCTCAGCTGTCCTGGCAGCCGGTCTCGGTGCGCTATGGGCGTGGAAGCGGCGGCACGAGCGCGCGGTGAGCGAGCTCTCGCGTCAAGTTGCGCAGCTCACGCGCGAGGAGGGAGCGGCGGGACGCGTCGGCGTCGAGGGCAAGTCGCCGGCGCTCGGACGGCTCGGCGCGGCCGTCAATCAATTGCTCGAGAGCCTGGAGCGGCGCGGATTGCGGCTCCACGATCGCGAGCAGCTCTTCCAGCGTCTGGTCGAGACCGTGAACGAGGCGGTTCTCGTCCATCGCGACACGATTTTGTTCGCGAACGCGCGCTTTCTGGCGATGCTCGGCATGAGCGCCCCGGACGTCATCGGACGGCCGCTCACGGATTTTGTCGCACCGGAATATGTCGAGCTGGTGGACAGCAATTTGCGCCGCAGCCTCGCCGGCGAGCCGGCCGCGGAGCGCTACGAGGTGGAGCTGGTCGCTTCGCACGGGGAAGTAACTCGCGTGGAGCTCTCCGTGACCGACATCGACAGCGGCGGCGAGTCAGCGCTCCTGCTCACCGCGTTGGAG
>JBEKVP010000194.1:0-5414 GCA_049513935.1 Steroidobacteraceae bacterium | reverse complement strand
TTCGTCGTGGGTGCCGTCGTCGGCCTCACGGGCGTCGGCGGCGGTTCGCTAATGACACCGATCCTGGTGCTGTTCTTCAATATTCACCCCGCCACCGCCGTCGGCACGGACCTCCTGCATGCCGCGATCACCAAGACGGGAGGGACGTACGTGCACGCCAAGGGGGGCCGCGTCGAATGGCGCATCACCGGCCTGCTCGCGGCGGGGAGCCTGCCGGCCGCCGTGGCAACGCTCAGTGCTTTGCGCTATTTCACGGGCGGCCTCGGGGGCTCGAAGATCATCACCCTCACGCTCGGCACGACACTCCTGCTCACCGCGGCCGCGCTCGCGCTACGCACCTGTCTGCGCCGTCTCTCCAAGACGCAAGCCGTGGGCGCCGATCGGCATCCGGCCTACACCGTCCTGACCGGCACCGTGCTCGGCTTTCTAGTCTCCATCTCGTCGGTGGGCGCCGGGGCGCTCGGCATGACGGCGCTCATATTCCTATATCCGCAGCTGAAGGCGGCGCGCATCGTCGCCTCGGATCTGGCGCACGCCGTTCCGCTGACGCTGGTCGCCGGCGTCGGGCATTGGCTGTTCGGCAGCGTCGACTGGACGCTGCTGCTCTCGCTGCTGGTCGGCTCGCTTCCCGGCATCTATCTCGGCAGCCACCTCACCGGCCGGGTTCCCGAGTTCGTGCTGCGCATCCTGCTCGCCGCGATACTGCTGCTCGTCGGCGCCAAGCTGATCGTGTATTGAAATTCTTATATCCTAAGCGTCATGAAATTCCAGCAATTGCGCTACCTGGTAGCGGTTCACGAGAACGGACTCAACATCACGGCCGCTGCGCGGCAGTTGCACACCTCTCAACCGGGCGTGAGCCGGCAGCTCAAGTTGCTCGAGGAGGAGCTCGGTTTCCAGCTGTTCGAGCGCGAAGGCCGCGCGCTCACCCGCACCACCGCCGCGGGCGAGGAGATCATCTCGCGCGCCGGCAGCATCCTGCGTGAGATGCAGAACATCCGCCGCACTTCGGCGGAGCTGCGCAAGGCGGACGGCGGCACCCTTTCGATCGCGACCACGCACACCCAGGCGCGCTACGTGCTGCCGCAGGTGATCCGCGAATTCCGCCTGAAGTATCCGAAAGTCCGTCTGCACCTGCACCAGGGCACGTCCGAGCAGATCGCGGAAATGGTCGCGCGGGACCGCGTCGATTTCGCGATCGCCACGGGTTCGGAGGAGCTGTTTCCGCATCTGGTGCGTCTGCCGGTCTATCGATGGCATCGCGCCGTGGTGGTGCCGCGCGGGCACCCACTCGCAGCGGCGGGCAAATTGACGCTGAAGAAGCTCGCGGAGCACCCGATCGTGACCTACGTGTTCAGCTTCTCGGGCCGCTCCTCCCTCCCGGCATTGTTCGAGAACGCGGGACTGTCCCTCGACGTCGCGCTCACGGCGCGCGATTCGGACGTCATAAAGACCTACGTGCGCATCGGCCTCGGGGTCGGCATCCTGGCGCGCCTCGCGATTGATCCCGCCGCCGATGCCGATCTCGCCGTCCTCGACGCCACGCATCTGTTCGAGGGACACACCACCTGGATCGGCTTCCGGCGCAGCGCGTTGCTTCGCGCTTATATGTATGAGTTCATCGAGTTGCTCGCGCCCCACCTGCCGCGGAAACTCGTGCGCGAAACCGAGAAGTCCGAGACGCAAGAGGAAGTGGACCGCGTGCTGCAGAGCCTTACGATCCCGCTGCGCGACAATCCGTGAGGCTGGCGCGCTCCGGCGCGGAGGGCGGGCCGAGCCGGGCCGCGAGCCCCGCGTCGTTCGACCGCTGATAGGCTGCGCTGAAGGTGCGCAGGGCGCCCTCTGCACCTTCGAGCTCCGATTCCGGCAGCTCGAAGCTGTTGAAACCGCAGCGCGCGAGAAGGAACACGTGGTCGCGGCCGATGTGGCCGCGGGCGCGCAGCTCACCCTTGAAGCCGAAGCGTTCCCGCAGCAACCGGCCCTGCGTGTAGCCGCGGCCCTCGCTTGGGCCTGAGAATTCCGCAGCGACCAGTGCGAGCCGCGGCAAGTCGGGCGCCAAGCGCTCGACCGCGTCCGCCGGGGAGAGCACCACTCCGAGGCGTCCGGGGCGCGCCACCCAGCGCTCGCGCTCCGCGGACCATTCGGCGAACGTCAGCATCAGATCGTCGCCGGGCGCGGCCTCGCTCGAGGTGCGCCACTCGTCGACGACCACCTCGCCGTCACGCAGCAGCCGACGCGGCATACACCCTTTCCTTGAACGGCTTGACGCCCAGCCGGCGCACGGTGTCGATGAAGCGCTCGTCGGCATGGCGGGACTCGACGTAAACTTCGAGGAGCCGCGCCAGGGTTTCCGGTACGTCCGCCTTGGGAACGGACGGGCCGATGACGGTGCCCAGGGAGGCGTCCGCGCCCGCGGCGCCGCCGATCGTGATCTGGTACCACTCCTCCCCGCTCTTATCGACGCCGAGGATGCCGATGTTGCCGACGTGATGATGGCCGCAGGCATTCATGCACCCGGACATCTTCACGTCGATCTCGCCAAGGTCGTACACGAAGTCGTAATCGTCGAACCGCTCGTTGATGAGTCTCGCGACCTCGATCGATCCCGCGTTCGCGAGACTGCAGAAATCCAGGCCCGGACAACAGATCATATCGGTGAGCATCCCGATGTTGGGCGTCGCGAGCCCGGCCTCGCGCAACGCCTGCCAGAGCTCGAAGGACTTCTCCTGCTCGACGTCGGCCAGCAACAGATTTTGCGTGTGCGTGACCCGCACTTCGCCGAAGCTGTAGCGGTCGGCGAGATCGGCGATCAGCTCCATTTGCGCATCGGTGGCGTCGCCGGGCGCGACATCGGCCTTCTTGAGCGAGATGAATACCGCGCGATAGCCCGGCCGCTTGTGCGCGCTCGTGTTGTAGCGGTACCAGGCGCGAAATGCCGTCTCTTTACCGGCCGCCGGGTCCGTGTCGGCAAGACTCAGGTAGGGCGGAGGCGCGAAAAACCCGCGCATGCGCTCGATGTGCGCCTCGGCGACCGTCGGGCCGCCGTGCCGGCTGGACTCCCACTCGCCCTCCACCCGCCTCCTGAACTCCTCGATCCCGAGCGAGCGCACCAGAATCTTGATCCTGGCTTTATGAATGTTGTCGCGCCGCCCCTCGCGGTTGTACACCCGCAGCACCGCCTCCAGATACGACAGCAGATGCTCGCGCGGCAGGAATTCGCGCACCACCTGGCCGATGACGGGGGTGCGGCCGAGACCGCCCCCGGCGAGGATGCGAAAGCCCGGCTCGCCCGCGGCGCCGCGCACGAGGTGTACCCCGACGTCGTGCACCAGCGTCGCGGCGCGGTCGCGCTCGGCGCCGACCACGGCAATCTTGAATTTACGGGGCAGGTAGGTGAACTCGGGATGAAAGGTCGACCACTGGCGGATGATCTCGCACCAGGGCCGGGGATCCTCGAGCTCGTCCTTGGCAACGCCGGCCAAATGATCCGAGGTGGTATTGCGGATGCAGTTGCCGCTCGTCTGAATGGCGTGCATTTCCACGGCGGCGAGCTCGGCGAGAATGTCCGGAACCTGCTCGAGCTTCGGCCAGTTGAATTGCAGGTTCTGCCGCGTCGTGAAATGGCCGTAGCCGCGATCATAGCGCCGCGCGATCGATGCCAGCGCGCGCAACTGCGCGGACGACAACAGGCCGTAGGGAATCGCGATCCGCAGCATGGGCGCGTGGCGCTGGATGTACAGCCCGTTGCGCAAGCGCAGGTGGCGGAACTCATCCTCGCTTAAGGTCCCCGCGAGAAATCTGCGGGTCTGGTCGCGAAACTGCTCCACCCGCTCGTTGACCAGCGTCCGGTCGATGACGTCGTAGCGGTACATCGGGCTACTTTATCCGCGGCGCGCGCCTGGAGCTAGTAGCCGCGGAGCATGAGCTCATATCCTTCCGTGCCGCGGGAGCATCCTGCGGCTTCGCCGCTCACCTTGGGGCCGGGCCGCGCGGACCGACAATCTTGGGCACTCTTGGCCAATCCTGGTCAGTCGCGTTACGGCGACCGTTTGCCCCGAGCGTGATGCACTTCGCGCCGCGGCGGGGAAAGGCCGGCAGCCATGGGAAAACGTGAATCGCTTGGCAGTGCGAAAGCGCGGTTGCGGTAGCATCATCCTGCGTTAAATCGGGGGTCCGATTCGGTGGCCAAAGATCTCGCTGAAGTTGTAGTCGCGCCGGACACGTACCATGTCTCGCCCGAGCCCATGCTGTTGATTGCCGACTTGCATGGAGCGCTTGCACTTTGTCTGCATGACGAAGCGCGCGGAGTCGGCGGCCTGCTGCACCTCAAGTTCATCGGCGGTACCGGACGGCCGAGCGATGTCACCGACAATACCTTGAGCTCGGTACTCACGGTGCTCGACCGGTTCAAGCGCGGCGTGGTCGGCAGCTCGTCGAAGCGCGACGAGATCCAGGCGCGAATCCTCGCGCACGCGTTGCCTCCGATGGATGATGGCGAACCGAGCGCGTCGCTCGTCGATCTGATCCAGGCCGACCTCGCCGATGGTAAGATCAACTGCGGGACTCAGACCATGCGCCGGACCGAATCGCTCCGCGTTTGCTTCCAACCCTTCCAGGGGCGCGTCTGGATCGCAGGTCCCGACTCGCTGCGGGCCGTGGCCAAGCAGCGCCGCTCGATCGCTTGATCTCTAAACGCGGCGTGCGCTCGAGCTCGCCGCCCCGACTCTCGCGATTCACCCACGCCGCCCGCTTCATTGTAAGCTAGCTCCGCATGCGTATTGCGTTGGCTTTGGCGGTGTGCGTTCTTACCGGATGCGCGAGCAACAAGCTTGCCACGGCCCCTCCCGCGGGCGTCGATCTCGGCGGTCATTGGAAACTCAATGTCGCCGACAGCGACGATCCGCAGCGCCTCATGCAAAGCCAGATCGCCGCGGCCACGGCCAACACCACACCCGACGGTCCGACGGGATCGCCCGGCCGAGGCGGCCGCGGCGGCCGCGGTGCCGCCATGCAAGGCGGCCCGACGGGTCCGATGATGCCCTCCGTGCTCGTGCTCGACGAAGGACTTCGCTGGCCCGGCAGGGACCTGATCATCAACCAGGCGAACGGGACCGTGACTTTTACCTCCGACGGCAACGCGCGATCTTGCCGGACGCACGAAGGCCAAGGACACCCTCATCGGCCGTCGGGCGGTACCGGAGGCCACGATGCGCCTTCCCGCGGGCGCGGCGACGCGCCGCCCCCGCGCTGCGGTTGGGACGAGCGAACGCTGGTGGTTCAATCGGGCGAACCTGATGAGGATCACCCGCCGTTCGAGCAGCGCTTCAGCGTTTCCGAGGATGGTCAGCGTCTCGAGGAGATCGTCGTCTTCAAAGGCGGCCGGTCGACCGGCTTCGTCGCGTCTCGAGAGTGGG
>JBEKVP010000193.1:0-5415 GCA_049513935.1 Steroidobacteraceae bacterium | reverse complement strand
TCGCGAAAGCGCTGCACCCGTTCATCGAGCGGGCCCGCGCCTAGGTCGGGACCGCCGCGGAGCACGAGGCGCGTGGGCTCACCCCCCGTATGCGAATCGATCACATCGATCTTCGAGCTCACGGGCGCGTGTCTCTCACGGGCGCGTGTCACGCGCGCGCTCGACCATCGCGATCACCGCGGCACGGCGCTCGCCCGCGAGCGGCAAGCGCGGCGGGCGCACGCGCTCAGAGCCCCGGCCCATGATCTGCTCCGCGAGCTTGATGGATTGCACCAGGTCGTGCTCGGAATCCAGGTGCAGCAGCGGCATGAACCAGCGATAAATGGCGCGCGCCTGATCGAGGTCGCCGGCCGCGATCGCGGCGCAAAGCGCAAGCGACTCGGCCGGGAACGCGTTGGTGAGCCCCGACACCCAGCCTCTCGCGCCCAGCACCAAGGCCTCGAACACGACGTCGTCCAATCCGGCGAATAAAGTGAAACGCTCGCCGAAGGCGTTCACGAGATCGGTGAAGCGGCGTGGATCCGGCGAGGACTCCTTGAGCGCGACGATGTTGGCAACGTCCATCAGTCGCGACAGGGTGTCGATGCCGATGTTCACCCGATAGGACGGCGGGTTGTTGTAGAGCATGATCGGCAACCCGCTCGCGGCGGCCACGGCGCGGAAATGGTATTCGAGCTCGGCGGGCGTCGGCACGTAGACCATCGCCGGCAGCACCATGAGCCCCGTGGCGCCGAGGCGCTCGGCATCGCGCGCAAAACTCACCGCCGCGGCAGTGGTGAGCTCGGAGACGCCCGCGATCACGGGTACCTTGCCCTCGCTCACCTCGACGGCCGCTTTGAGCACATTGCGTTTCTCGAGCGCGCTCAGCGAATTGCCCTCGCCCACCGTCCCCATGAGCACCAGGCCATGAACGCCGTCCCGCAGCAGCGCCTGCTGCACGCGCTGGGTCGCCGCGAGATCGACCTCCAGATCCCGATCGAACTGCGTGGTAGCGGCGGGAAAGACGCCCGCCCAATTACATGACACAAGAGTCGCCATCGGATCCACCGGAGGGTTGCCTGCGTGTTCATCGATCGTATACGGTGCGCGCTTAACTTCAAGCGCCCGGCTCACCCATGGAACTGCACGCATGCATTCATTCGATTTCCGAGTCCTTTTCGCGGTCCTCGCGATGAGCATCGCAATCTCATCGGTCGGCTGCACCTCGAAGAGCGACTCGGCCGATGCGCGCCTCAAGGCGATCTACACCGACGAGTGGAAGTGGCGCCAGGAGCAATTCCCCGACAACGAAGACTCGCAAAAACCCGTTCAGGATCACTTGCCCAAGGTCGATCCCGAATCTCAAGATGCGCGCCTCCGGATGTGGCAGGACACGCTCGGCAAACTCGACGCGATCCCGCGCGACGCGCTCTCGCCCGCGGAGCGCATCAACTACGAGGTGTACCGGCCGCAAATCGAGACCTTGGTCGCGAACCTTAAGTTCCGCGATTTCGAGATGCCCGCCAACTCGGATACCACGTTCTGGACCGACCTCGGCTACACCGCACGCCGGCCCTTTCGGACCCTCGAGGATTACCGCAACTGGATAGCGCAAATGCGCGATATACCTAGATATTTTCACGAGCAAATCGACGAGATGAGGCAGGGACTCAAGCGTGGGTTCACGCCGCCGCGGGTGACCATGACGGGGCGCGACGCATCGATCACCGCGGTCACGGACGCCAAGCCCGAAGCGAGCTTGTTCTACACGCCATTCAAGGACATGCCGGGTGTGCCAGCCGCCGACCAGTCGGCGCTCCGGGCGCAGGCCATCGAGGTCATCCGCGACATCGTGCAGCCGGCGTACCGCGACCTTAAGGCCTTCATGCGCAACGAATACCTTCCCGGCACGCGCACCTCGCTCGCGGCCTACGACCTGCCCGACGGCAAGGCGTATTACCACGCCAAGATCCGCGAATTCACCACGCTGAATGTAGAGCCCGACGGAATCCACACCCTCGGCGAGTCGGAGGTGGCGCGGCTGCACGGCGAGATGCTCGCCGTGATGGGCGAGACCGGATTCAAGGGCGAGTTTCCCGCATTCCTCGCATTCCTGCGCAGCGACCCGCAGTTTCAGGCGAAGACGCCGCAGGAGCTCTTGATGCGAGCCGCCTGGATCGCGAAACGCTTCGACGGCAAGGCGTCGCAGTTCTTCGGCCTGCTGCCGCGCGCACGCTTCGCCATCGAACCCGTGCCGGACGATCTCGCGCCCTTCTACACGGCGGGGCGCGGCGGCCCGGGCCTGTATCTGCTAAACACCTACGACCTGCCGAGCCGGCCGCTCTACAACCTCACCGCGCTCACGCTGCACGAGTCGGCGCCCGGCCACGCCTTCCAGATTCCCCTCGCGATGGAGCACAAGCAACAGCCGGAATTTCGCCAGCACACCTACCTCTCGGCCTACGGCGAGGGCTGGGCGCTTTATTGCGAGTGGCTCGGCCAGGAAATGGGCATGTATGAGACGCCCTACGAGCGCTTCGGCATGCTGAACTATCAGATCTGGCGCGCGGCGCGGCTCGTCGTCGATACCGGCGTGCACGCGCAGGGCTGGAGCCGCGACAAGGCGATCGACTACCTGCGCCAGTACACGGCGCTCCCCGAGCATGAGATCGAGACCGAGGTCGACCGCTACATCGCGTGGCCCGCGCAGGCTCTATCGTATTATCTCGGAGAAAATGCGATCCGCGAGGCGCGCGTCAAAGCCGAGAAGGCGCTAGGGACCCGCTTCAACGTGCGTGCCTTTCACGACGCGGTGCTCGAGCTCGGCTCGGTGCCGCTGCCGGTGATGACCGCGCGCATCGATCGGTTCATCGCCGAAGACGGCCGGGGTCCCTACCCGGAAATTGAATAAGGGGCAACGCGCATGCGCTCGGACCTGCTGACCCTCGCGGAACGGACCGACTTTCAGCAGACCGGGCGCACTGACGAGGTCGACCGTCTCTGTGCCGCGATGCAAGCCGAGTGGCCCGACGCCGTGCGCTCGCTCGAGTTCGGCCGCTCCGCGGAAGGGCGCCCCATGCGGGCGCTCATCGTCTCGCGCACCGGCGCTCTCGACCCGCGCGAGCTTCAAGAGCGGCGCGTTCCGGTGCTCATGCTGCAGGCGGGAATTCATCCCGGGGAGAGCGACGGCAAGGATGCCGGGTTCATTGCTTTGCGGGAGCTGCTGAGCGCGAACACCCGCGCCGATCCGCTCGAGCGCCAGGCCGTGCTGTTCGTGCCGGCGTTCAACACCGACGGCCATGAGCGCGTCGGGCCGTGGAACCGGCCCAATCAGAACGGGCCGCAAATCACCGGCTGGCGCGCCACCGCGCAAAACCTCAACCTCAATCGCGATTACGCCAAAGCCGACGCGCCCGAAATGCGCGCGCTGCTCGTGCTGGTCACGAGCTTCGATCCGTTGATTTGCGCGGATCTTCACGTGACCGACGGCGCGGACTTCGAGCCGGACATTTCGCTCCAAGTCGAGCCGATCAATCAGGGCGATCCGAAGCTGCACGCGAGCGCCCGCGAGCTGCGCGGCCGGTTGATCGAGCGGCTCGCTCGCCAAGGCTCGCTGCCGCTCGCGTTCTATCCGGATTTCGCCGAGACCGACAATCCCGCATCCGGGTTCGTATTGAGCGTGTACTCGCCGCGCTTCTCGACCGGCTACTTCCCACAACGCAACCGCTTCACGGTGCTGGTCGAGACCCACTCATGGAAACCGTACGCGCGGCGCGTGCAAATCACGGTGAATACCATCATGGGGCTCGCCGAGCTCACGGCCGAGCGTGGCGGCGCATGGCTCGCCGAGGTGCGCGCCGCGGACGGCGCGGCCTGCGCGCTCGGTGGATCGAAGCTGATCCTCGACTATCGGTCGAGCTGGCGGGAGCCGACCGCCGCCGGCAAGGAATCGGCGGCAGCGAGCGGCGAGGCCGACACGCGCGGCGAGGCCGACGCCGACGCCGAGCGGATCGACTTTCGCGGCTATGCCTACACGCGCGAGCCTTCGGACATTTCGGGAGCGCAGGTCACGGTCTACGATCCCGGCACCCCGCAAATCTGGCGCGTTCCCTATCGCAGCCGGATCGAGCCGACGCTCGCCGCGCAGGCGCCGCGGCAAGGCTACATCGTGCCGCGCGCCTACGCGGACGAGATCGTCCCGCGCCTCAAGTGCCACGGAATCACGGTCGAGCCCGCACCCTCGAGCCTCGAGCAGCTCGAACAATTCCGCGCGCGCCGTGTGGCATTCTCGAGCCAGCCGTTCGAGGGACGAATGCGCGCCACCCTCTCGGGCGCCTGGGAAACGCTGCATCGAGAAATCGCGGCTCGGCCGCTCTTCGTGCCCATCGCGCAGCCGCTCGCGCGCCTCATCGTGGCGCTGCTCGAGCCCGAGGCGCCGGACTCGTTCGCCGCGTGGGGATTCTTCAATGCGTGCTTCGAGCAGAAAGAGCATCTCGAGCCGTACGTCGCGGAGCAGATCGCGCGCAGTGTGCTCGCGGCCGATCCGAAGCTGCGGCACGCGTTCGACGCGCGGCTCGCCCAGGATGCGGCGTTTCGCGCCGATCCGGTCGCGCGCCTGGAGTTCTTCTGCCGGCATCATCCCTCCTGGGACGAGCGGCTCAACTGCTATCCGATCTACCGGGTATGAGCGCGCAGCTCAGCGGCGCGGCCGCAACTCCGCGATCCGCTTGAGTAGCGTCTGGGTCGAGCTGTCGTGCGCGGAGGCCGGCGCACCCCCCGTCTTGAGCTCCGGGACAATGCGCTTGGCGAGCACCTTGCCGAGCTCGACGCCCCACTGATCGAAGGAGTCGATCTGCCAGATCGCGCCCTGCGTGAACACGCAGTGCTCGTAGAGCGCCACGAGCCGGCCGAGCGCGGCGGGCGTGAGGCGCTCGAGCAGCAGCGTATTCGACGGCCGGTTGCCCTCGAACGTGCGGTGCGGGACCAGCCAATCCGGCGAACCTTCCTTGCGCACCTCGTCCGCGGTCTTGCCGAAGGCGAGCGCTTCACCCTGGGCAAGCACGTTGGCGAGCAGGAGATCGTGGTGCTCCCCGCGGGGGTTCAGCGTGTTGGCGAACGCGATGAAATCGCAGGGGATGAGGCGGGTACCCTGGTGAATCAACTGATAGAAGGAGTGCTGTCCGTTGGTGCCGGGCTCTCCCCAGTAGATCGGGCCGGTGTCGTAGCCGACGCGCCGCCCGTCCAGGGTCACGTGCTTGCCGTTGCTCTCCATGGTGAGCTGCTGAAGATACGCGGGAAAGCGCTTCAAGTACTGATCGTACGGCAGAACCGCCACCGTCTGCGCGCCGAAGAAATTCGTGTACCAAATCCCAATGAGACCCAGGATCACCGGAAGGTTGCGCGCGAAAGGCGCCGAGCGGAAATGCTCGTCCATCT
>JBEKVP010000192.1:0-5426 GCA_049513935.1 Steroidobacteraceae bacterium | reverse complement strand
ATTTCCGGAGCGGTGAGGTCAAGGCGCGCATCGGCGACGATGGCAGGATCCAAGGGTTCTACGCCGTCACCCGCAACGATGCGCACCGCCTGATCGAGGAATGCATGATCGCCGCGAACGTCCAGGCCGCGGTGGCGCTGCGCCTCTCGAACGCGCGCAGTCTCTACCGGGTGCACGGCCAGCCTGAGGAGAAGCGTGTTACCGAGCTCCAGAAGACCATGAACGCTCTCAAGATCGGCGCGACGTTCTCCGAGCGGCCGAGTCCGCGCGAATTCCGCCAACTCGTGGAGCGCCTCGCGTCGCGGCCGGACGGCGCGCTCCTCGAGGGGCTCGTGATCCGCTCGCTCGCCCAGGCGGTGTATCAACAGACGAACATCGGGCATTTCGGCCTCGCGCTCGAGGAATACGCGCACTTCACCTCGCCGATCCGCCGCTACCCGGATCTTCTGGTGCACCGGGCGATCAAGGCGGCCGTGGTGCCTCATTCACCGTCGGGTCACCGCTACAGTACCGCGGAGCTGCAGACGCTCGGCGCCGAGAGCTCGCAGCGCGAGCGGCGTGCCGACGACGCGGCGCGCGACGTGATGGGCTATCTCAAGTGCCTGTACATGCAGCCGCGGGTCGGCGAGAGCTTCGAGGCCACGATCACGAGCGCGCTCGAGTTCGGGGTGTTCGTGCTGTTGAAGGAAGTGCCCATCGACGGACTCGTGCATGTCTCGGCCATCCCCGGCGATTTCTGGGAGCTGGAGCCCTCGGGCATGGGACTGGTCGGGCGTGCCACGGGCCGGCGCTGGCAGATGGGCGATACCGTTCACGTGCGGCTCACCCGCGTCGATCTCACCCAGCGCCAGATCGATTTCGAGCTGCTCGACGACGCGCCCGGCGCGCCGCACGGCGCGGCGCCCCGCCAGGGGGGCGAGCATCGAGCGCGCCGCGGTCCGGGCAGCTTGCAACGCCGCCATGCAGGACCCGCTGGACGCGGGCGGCATCGCGGGCGACGTGGCTGAGGGCAGGCGCAACCTGGTCTACGGGCTGCATGCCGTTGCGGCGGTGATTGAGCGCGCGCCGGAGCGGCTGCTCGAGCTCTGGATGGCCGAGCCGCGTCAGGACGCGCGGGCCCGTGCCTTGCGTGAACGCGCGCAGGCGGCCGGGCTGCGCGTGCAGACGGTCCCCGCCGAGGCGCTTGCCAAGCTGGCGGGAGAGGAGGTGGCGCATCAAGGGGCGGTCGCCGCGGTCAGGCCGAGGAAGCCCTGGGACGAGCACGATCTCGCGGCCGCATTAAGTGAAATTGACCGGCCCCTGATCCTGGTGCTCGATGGGGTGACCGACCCGCACAATCTCGGGGCCTGCTTAAGGACCGCCGATGCGGCCGGTGTGCACGCGCTCGTTATCCCTAAGGACCGGTCTGCCACGCTGGACGGGGTGGCGCGCAAAGTGGCGGCGGGAGCCGCCGAGTTCGTCCCGGTCGCAGCCGTCACCAACCTGGCCCGCGCCTTGGAGAAGCTCAAGGAGCGCGGCGTTTGGCTGGTCGGTGCGGACGGGGAGGCCGAACAGACGATCTATGCGGCGGATCTCGACCGCCCGCTTGCCCTCGTGATGGGCGCGGAAGGCGCCGGCATGCGGCGTTTGACCCGCGAGCTCTGCGATTTCGTGGTGCGTATCCCCATGTCGGGGCAGGTGCAATCACTGAACGTGTCGGTGGCGGCGGGGATCGCGCTGTTCGAGGCGCGGCGCCAGCGACTTTAGGGGCGGCGGCGAGGGCGCTGCCCGCAAGGGGGCCTGCCGGGCGGGCCGCGTCGCGCACTTTCTTGACCGAATGCGCCGCAAACGCGTATCCTTCGCGCTCTTTTTCGCCGGGCGACCGGCTTTACTCCTTGCCTCACCGCTCGCAACGGGAGGCTAAAACCTTAAGGAGCCGACATGCGGCATTATGAGATCGTGCTCTTGGTCCATCCGGACCAGAGCGAGCAAGTTCCTGCGATGGTCGATCGCTACAAGGGCATGGTGAGTGCCGGCGGCGGTCAAGTGCATCGCTTCGAGGATTGGGGGCGGCGCCAGCTCACCTTCCCGATTTCCAAGGTGCACAAGGCGCACTACATCCTCCTCAACATCGAGTGCGATCAGAAGACGCTGCAAGAGCTCACCGGCTCGTTCCGGTTCAGCGATGCGGTGCTGCGCAGCTTGGTGGTGAAGATGGACGAGGCCGTCACCGAGCCTTCGCCGATGGCGCGGGCGCCGGAGGAGAATGCGCGCCGCCACGATGATTACGGCGACGACGGCGACGACGACGACATGCCCATGGGCATGCGTTGAGCCTCACGCTACCAGGAGCACGACATGGCACGTTTTTTTCGCCGCAAGAAGTTCTGCCGATTCACGGCCGATGACGTCAAGCAGATCGACTACAAGGATCTCGCGACGCTGAAGAGCTACATCACCGAGACCGGGAAGATCGTCCCGAGCCGCATCACGGGTACCCGAGCCCACTATCAGCGCCAGCTGCAGCTTGCGATTCGCCGCGCGCGCTTCCTGGCGCTCTTGCCGTACACCGATCAACACTAGGCTTAGGTATGGAAATCATTCTGCTGCAGAAGGTCGCGAACCTCGGCCAGATCGGGGATCGGGTGAAAGTGAAGCCCGGCTACGCGCGCAACTTCCTGGTGCCCACGGGTAGGGCGACCATGGCGACTCCCGCCAACATTGCCAAGTTCGAGGCGCAGCGCGCACAGCTCGAGGCGAAGGCGAACCAGGAGCTGGCCGCGGCGCAGGCTCGCGCGCTCAAGTTCGAGAGCTTCAAGCTCGAGATCAAGGCGAAGGCCGGTGCGGAAGGAAAGCTGTTCGGATCGATCGGCACCGCGGACATCGCCGAGGCCGCGGTGGCGGCGGGGCAGCCCATTTCGCGCAGCGAAGTGCGCATGCCGACCGGGCCGATCCGCTCGACGGGCGATCATCAAGTCCAGCTGCACCTGCACACCGACGTTGATGTGACCTTGCCGGTCACCATCATCGCCGAAGAATAGCGGCCGGCAAAGCCGCGGCACGCAGGCTTTGCATGTGGCCGTTCGCGTGAGCAATCCGTCCTTGGGCGCTGCCGGCGATGGACTGCGTCTGCCGCCGCACTCGATCGAGGCTGAGCAAGCCGTGCTCGGCGGTTTGATGATCGACTCCGCGGCCTGGGACCAGGTCGCCGACCGCGTCCTCGCCGAAGACTTCTACCGCAACGATCATCGGCTCATTTTCACCGCCGCCGCGAGCCTCATCGAGCGCAATCAGCCCTGCGACGCGGTGACGTTATCCGGTCACCTGGAAAGCCAGGGCGTGCTCGACCAAGTGGGCGGCCTCGCCTATCTCGGCACACTGGCGCGCGACACGCCGACCGCGGCGAACATTCGTGCCTACGCGGACATCGTGCGCGAGCGCTCGATCTTGCGGCAGCTCATTTCCGCGGGCAATGGCATCGTCGGCAGCGCGCTCGAGCCCGAGGGCCGGGAGGCGCGCGAGATCGTCGATGATGCGGAGCGCGCGGTGTTCGAGATCGCCGAGCGCGGCTCGCGCGGCAAGGTCGGATTCCGTCTGGTCAAGGCGATCCTGCCCGACGTCGTGAATCGCATCGACGAGATGTATCACTCGGAAGGCAAGCTCACCGGAATTTCGACCGGCTTCAGGCAACTCGACGAGAAGACCTCGGGTCTGCAGGCGGGGGACCTGATCATCATCGCCGGCCGCCCGTCCATGGGCAAAACCACGCTCGCGGTCAACATCGCGGAGAACGCGGCGCTCGGCGCGAAGAAATCCGCCGCCATCTTCAGCATGGAAATGTCGGCCGAGTCGCTCACGCTGCGCATGCTGTCCTCGCTCGGCCGCATCAATCAGAGCCATCTGCGCTCCGGGCGCCTGGAGGAGGAGGACTGGTCGCGCATCGATTCGGCCATGACGCAGCTCGGGAGCGCGAGCATCCACGTCGATGAGACGCCGGCGCTCACGCCCACCGAAATTCGCGCGCGGGCACGCCGCCTGAAGCGCGAGCGCGGCCTCGACTTGATCGTGGTCGATTATCTGCAGCTCATGCAGGTCGCGGGCACCAAGGAAAACCGCGCGACCGAGATCTCGGAGATCTCGCGCTCGCTCAAGGCGCTCGCCAAGGAATTGAAGGTGCCCGTGATCGCGCTCTCGCAGCTCAATCGCGGGGTCGAGCAGCGCGTCGAGAAAAAGCCGGTGATGTCGGATCTGAGGGAATCTGGAGCGATCGAACAGGATGCAGACGTCATCCTCCTGATCTACCGCGAAGAAGTGTACGAGCCCAACACCACGCGCAAGGGCATCGCCGACATCATCATCGCCAAGCAGCGTAACGGCCCGACCGGCGAAGTGCAGCTCACGTTCCTCGGCCAGTACACCAAGTTCGAGAACTACGCACCGGAGTCGTACGCCGAGGGCGTATTCCGGTGAGGCGCTCATGACCCCGATGGTCAGCGCGACCATCGATAGCGGCGCGCTCAGGCACAACTTGGAGCGCGTACGGACTTGGGCGCCGCGCTCCAAGGTCATGGCGGTGATCAAGGCGAACGCCTACGGTCACGGGCTGGTCGCGGTCGCGCGCGCGCTCGAGGCCGCGGATTCGTTCGCGGTGGCGCGGGTCGACGAGGGCCTCACACTGCGCAACGCCGGAATCGTGAAGCGCACCGTGCTGCTCGAGGGCGTGTTCGATCGAACCCAGCTCGACGCGGCCGCGGAAGCGGGCTTCGAGCTCGTCGTGCACACCACGGAGCAGATCGATTTGCTGCGCGAGCCTAAGGCGGGCGAGCCCTTCAAGGTCTGGCTCAAGCTCGACAGCGGCATGAATCGCCTCGGCTTCAAGGGCGAGGCGTTCGCCGCGGCGCGCACGGCCTTGAGCGCTCTGCCGCGCGTCAAATCTCCGGTGAATCTCTTCACGCATTTGGCCTCCGCCGATGATCCGGAGCTTCCGGCGACCAACGAGCAGCTCGGCCGGTTTGCCGAAGCCACGCGCCTGCTTCCGGGCGAGCGCAGCATCGCGAACTCCGCGGCAATGATGAGTTTTCCGCAAGCGCAGGCCGACTGGGTGCGGCCGGGGTTGCTCCTCTACGGCGTCTCCCCGTTCGGCGGCTCGATCGGCGCCGACTTCGGCTTGAAGCCCGCGATGACGCTGCATTCGCACCTCATCGCGATCAAGGATCTCTCTCCGGGGGAGCGCGTGGGCTACGGCGGCACCTGGACCGCGACGCGTCCCACCCGGCTCGCCGTGGCGGCGGTGGGCTACGGCGACGGTTATCCGCGCAGCCTCGGCTCGGGCTCGCCGGTGCTGGTCAACGGCCAACGCGCGGCGCTCGCCGGCCGCGTCTCGATGGATATGATCGGCATCGATGTCACGGATCTGGCGCAGACACCGAAGCTCGGCGATCCCGTCA
>JBEKVP010000191.1:0-5433 GCA_049513935.1 Steroidobacteraceae bacterium | reverse complement strand
CTCGAGTGCTCCATCGAGCTCGGCGGCGTTGATCGAGAACGACTTGAGCTGGCCGATCACGTCGGTGAACCACAGCCTGATGAAGCGGATCTCGCGGTCGGCGACGATCGCCCTGACGTCCTGCGCTGTGATCGGCGAATCGGCCACCTGTGCGGGAACTATGCCGCGCCGAGCCAGTGGCGTGCCCAGCTCTTCAGCTCACGCAGCGCCGGGCCGAGCTCCTGGCCCTTCGGCGTGAGCGCGTACTGCACGCGCACCGGCGGCCCGGAGAAGACGGTGCGCTCGACGAGGGCGTAGGCCTCCAGCTCCTTGAGCCGGTCGGAGAGCATCCGGTCCGAGAGGTCCGGCACGGCCGCCGCGATCGTCGAGAAGCGCAGCGACCCTCCCTGCATGAGGATCTCGAGGATCGCGCCCGTCCAGCGCCGGCCGATCAACTCGACCGCCTGATGGAAGTACGGGCAGCAGGCCGGCTTCGCCTGCACGGCGGCGCTCACGCGGGCCTGCTGCGTGTGCGCTGACGCTGCTGTGCTCGTTCCGGGCGCCATCGCGTCGGCATCCTACGCCGCGCGCAGCGTCCTCGAGTCCTCGACGGATCCGTCGATCGGAACATCGCCGGCGACGTTCACCATCGCCGTGAACACCTCGAGCGATGCGAAAGCGATCGCCTCGATCAGCTGCTCGTCGTCCCAGCCCAGCTCGCGTGCCTCCTCGTGCAGGTGCATCGGCGGTCCGCCTTCACCGTCCAGCACAGCCTTCAGGTAGCGCATCAGGCCGGCCTGCTTGGGGTCACCGGAATCGAACTCGCGCGCCTTGGCGACCTCGTCGAGACCGAGGCCCGCCGAGCGGGCGGTACGACTATGCAGGGCGATCCCGGGCGCCGAGCCATACTGCTCCGCGACCGCGAGCGAGATCCGCTCGAGTGTCGCTCGCCCCAGGGTGCCGCGCTTGAGCTCCGCCCGGAAGCGGGCGTAGCCGCGCAGTGCGGCCGGCGAACCGGCCAACACGCCGAGGAAGTTCGGCAGCTGGCCACCCGTCGCGAGCGCCCCGCGAAGCACCGGCAGCGAGCCGTCGGGGGCGGTCAGGTCGTCGTGGATCTGGAACCTGCTCATCGTCGTCTTCATCGCATCACGACTTTCGTGCTCTCCATTGCTTTACCTTCTGCTTATTGCTTTACCTTCTGCTTACAACTTACGATTGGTAAGGATACCTGACCGGCGCGATTTCGCAAGTCCTGTTTCACCAATCGTTATCAACTGCGCCAGGCCTCCCGGTTCGGATCACTCGCCGGGACGGCCGCGCCCGCGATCCCGCTGGGCGTGCCCTGCCCGCATGCACCGCCGGGCAAACCGAATATCGGACCTTTCAACCCTCAACGCGCTGATCGCGCCACAGTTGCGCGAGTGGGAGACTGCGCGCCGGTGGTTGCGTGTACAGCCGCGGGCGTTCAGCGCCCGGCGACGGCAGCTACGAACTCGGCAACGTCGCGCGCCTGCTGACCACTGTAGATGGCGGCCGGCATGTCGCCGTTCCCGCGGGCGCGCCCGAGCTCAATCGCGTTGAGCACGAATGGGGCGTTGTTCACGACGGCCGAGTCGAGGTCAAGGTCGGGACCGACGTGGCCGACGGCCGCCGCCGCCGCGAGCGTGTGGCAGGTGGCGCACGAGTGGGCGAACAGCTCGCGCCCGGTCGCCTGGTCGGCGCTCAGCGTGATGCCGGCGGGTCCCTGGCGTCCCTTGTCCTGGCCGTTGGCCACGGCGACCGCGATCGGCACCGCGAGCCCGAAGGCGAGCACCACGATGAAGCCGAGCTGGCGCATCCGGTGCGCCAGCGTGCTCTCGGAATGCAGCTGTGCGCGCGCGCCCCTCGGGCCGCCGGTGAGCGCAACGAGGAACACGCCGCCCCCGACCAGGAGCCAGAACGCCAGCACGAAGTAGAGCACGCGCCGCAACATACCCGATGGGCCCGATCGCCCGCGCGAGGACTGGTGCTCAGCTCGATCGCCGACATAGAAAAGGCCCTGATCAACAGGGCCTTTTCCTTAGCTAGCCGATAAGCCGGATTCTGTCGTGAGCAGCCATCTATCTGAGCGGCCTACCTGGACCTCGGCGGGCAGCCTGCAAACGGTCCTGCTTGGCCTTGCATCGGGTGGGGTTTGTCTGGCCGCCGCGTCGCCGCGGCGCCGGTGCGCTCTTACCGCACCATTGCACCCTTACCGGCACGCAGCTCACGTGTGGCCGCGCGCTTAGGCGGTGTATTTCTGTGGCACTTTCCCGCGGGTTTCCCCGGGTCGTTGTGAGCGACCACCCTGCCCTGTGATGTCCGGACTTTCCTCGAGGGCGAACCCCCGCGGCTGCTTGGCTTGCGTGCCGACAGTAGCGCGTCGCGACGCCACGCGCCAGCGGCACAAGTCCGCGCACGAAACGCCGACTAGCTCTGGAGCGAGCGCAGCAAGCCTACGACCTTGCCGAGCACGCGAACCTCGCGGCTGCGGATCGGCTCCATGTCGTCGTTCTCGGGCTGAAGGCGCACGTGGTCGCTCTCGCGGTAGTACCGCTTGACGGTCGCATCCTCGCCAACCAGCGCGACGACGATGTCGCCGTCCTGCGCGGAGTCCTGGGGCCGCACGACCACGAGGTCACCTTCGAGGATCCCGACGTTCTTCATCGACTCCCCTCGCACGCGCAGCAGATAGGCGCCGTCCCCACCCCCGGCGGCAGCCGGCACGGATACGTACTCCTCGATGTTCTCCTCGGCGAGCATCGGCTGACCGGCGGCCACTGCGCCGAGCAGCGGCAGGCCCTCGGGCGCCACGACGCGGCGCACCTCGTGCACGGCGCGGTCGAGCATCTCGATCGCGCGCGGCTTCGACGGGTCGCGCTTGATCAGGCCGACCCGCTCGAGGTTCGCCAGGTGCTGGTGCACGGTCGATGACGACGCGAGCCCGACCGCCTTGCCGATGTCACGCACGGTCGGCGGATAGCCGTGTCGCGCGGAGTATCGCTTGATGAAGTCGAAGATCTCCTGCTGGCGCTTCGTCAGGTCCATTACGGCCTCCTTGGAGAGACAGCGCGCAAACCGAACACGTGTTCGTAGACTAGCGCCCGGCGGGGACGGAATCAAGCGCCTATACTCGCCCTCCTGCGCCTGTGGCGGAATTGGTAGACGCGCAAGGTTGAGGGCCTTGTGAGCGCTTAGCTCGTGGAGGTTCGAGTCCTCTCGGGCGCACTGGGAAAGCCCCTGTCAACGCCGGTTGAAATGTGTGCCACTCACGCCGGTTGAAAAGTGTGCCACCCCTGGGCTGGGCTGCGCCGGCGTTTTGCGCAGCGAGCCGTAGGCGAGCGCAGCGAAATGCCGGCGGCGCGCGCCGCGGGTGGGGGGTCAGGCGAGGTCGGCGGTGCGTGTGGGGCGGGCTTCGAGGTCTTTGCCGCGTAGCCGGTAGCTGTCGCCTTTGAGGCTGAGGATTTCGGCGTGGTGGATGAGCCGGTCGATCATTGCGGTCGCGGCCATGTCGTCGCCGAAGATCTCGCCCCAGGCCGAGAACGGCTTGTTGGAGGTGACGATCATCGAGGCGCGTTCGTAGCGGTTGCTGACGAGCGAGAACATGAGGTTCGCGGCTTCGGGGTCGAACGGGATGTAGCCGATCTCATCGACGATGATCAGCGGGATGAACGACAGCCGGCGCAGCTCGGCTTCGAGGCCGCCTTGGCGTTTGGCTTCGCCGAGCCTGGCGACCCACTGTGTCGCGGTCGCGAACAGCACGCGCTGGCCGGCCAAACAGGCCCGGATGCCGAGCGCTGTGGCGATGTGGGTTTTGCCGGTGCCGGGCGGGCCGAGCAGGATCACGTTCTCGCGGCCGTGGAGGAAGTCGAGCTGCCCGAGATGCTCGATCACGGTCTTCTTGACTGAGCGTTGGAAGGTGAAGTCGAACTCCTCCAGGGTTTTGCGGGCGGGGAACCGGGCGGTCTTGATGCGACCCTCGCCGCCATGGCTGTCGCGGGCTGAGACCTCCGTGCCCAACAGGATCTCAGCGAAGCGCTCATAGCTCCACTGCTCCTCCCGGGCGCGCTCGGCGAGCGACGGCAGCGCGTGCGCGGCGGCTGGTGCTTTCAGCGCGCGGAACAGGTGCGCGAGCTCGGCTTGCTTGGTCATGCCGGGATCAGCTCGTCATAGCGGGCGAGGGGCCGGATCTCCACGTCGACCAGGTGGCGCTGGCGGCGCTCATCTCGCTGGCGCTCGAGCCTGGTCTGGTGCGCCGGATCGAGCAGCGTCAGCCCGCCGGCGAACACGCGGCGATGACGCGCTGCCAGCTCGCCGGTGTCGAGCACGACCGCGGTGATCTCGCTCTGGGACACCCGGACCTCGACCCTGCGCCCGGCAAAAACGGGATCGATCGAGTAGTCATTGCGATCGACCCGGACGAACGGCTGCGCCGGCACCCGCAGAACCTGGCGACGATCCACATCCGGCATCCGCGCGGGCAGCGGTCGCATCCGCGGCTTCTCCTCAGCGAGCCGCTCCGCCGGGACAGCCCTGACCGTCCGATGCATCCTTTGGTTCACCTTGTCGGTCCAGGCGTCAAGGCGGTCCTGATAGTCGAGGTGGTTCGCGAACACGCGGCCCGGCTCGAAGTTCGAACGCATAAACCGGTGCGAGCGCTCCAGAAGCCCTTTCGCCTGCGGATCGCGCGCCTCCAAGATCACCCAGCCAAGCTCGAGCTGGCCGCAGAACGCGGCAAACGCGTCGGTTGGGCGGCCACCTGCGGCGATCGCTGACTCGCGGTCCCAGACCAGCTTCTCAGGCAGCACCCCAAGGCGCGCAAGGTTGCGCGCCAAGCCCCAGAGGATGTCCGGCGCCTCCTTGCTGAAAACCAGCGTGGCGGCAATCACACGCGACCAGCACACCTCGCAGGTCACGACCCAGCCACGACGACGCTGACCATGACCGACCGGCACGTGCTCTGAGGGCTCCCACAGATCGCACTGCACCAGCTCCCCAGGCCGATACACAGTCCGCTGAAACGTCCGCGCCACCAGGAACCTCGGGCGAACCTCGCGCACGAAGTCGTCGAAGATCGACTTGCCGCCCGCATAGCCGATCTCCGTCGCGAGCTCGCGCAACCGCTGCGACTGGATCCGCGGCTCTGCCTGAAGCTGCTCGCAGATCCAGTCCCTGAACGGATCAAGCTTCGACCCCGCCGGCTTGCGCTCATACCTCGGCGGCACCGGCGCCGCCAACAACCGCTTGACCGTATTGCGATGCAACCCAGTCCGACGGCTGATCTCACGCTCCGACACGCCATCAACACGACGCATCCGCCGCACCTCTGCCCACTGCTCCACGCCGACCAATCCTTCCTCCTCGCCGATCGCAACCGATCACACGAGGGTCAAAGGCCAGCCGGACAAGCCGGCCCAACGCCGAAGTGGCCTACTT
>JBEKVP010000190.1:0-5434 GCA_049513935.1 Steroidobacteraceae bacterium | reverse complement strand
CGGGAATGTTGGGTTTCGGCTGCGGCCCGTAGCCGAGTTCAGGCGGCACGTACAGCTCGAAGCTCGCACCCGGCTTCATCAGTACCAAGGCCTCCTGCCAGCCCTTGATCACGCCGCGCACCGGAAAAGTTGCGGGCGAGCCGTGCGAGAAGGAGCTGTCGAACTCCGTGCCGTCGATGAGCTTTCCGCGGTAGTTCACGGTCACCTCGTCGGTCGCGGTGATCGGCGGGGCTTTTTCGTCGCCCGGTTTGGTCATCTTGTATTGCAATCCGGAGGCCGTCGTCTGAATGCCCTTCTTCACGCCGTTCTTCGCGAGGAAATCCGTCGCCGCGGTCTTGTTGCGCGCGGCCGCGGCCTGCATCGTGGTCTTCACGTACTCCTGGATTTGCTGCTTCTCGGGGGTCGTCGAGTTCTTGCCCTGCAACGCATCCTTCAAGCCGCGCATCACCGCATCGGGCTTTAGCTGGCTGTTGATTCCGATGCCGTGCAGTTGCTCCCCGAAGGTGAGGCCGAACAGATAGCTCGCCTGCTCGTCGGTGATCTGCGCGGGGGCCGGAGGCGCTGCGGGCACTGCCGGACCCGAAGCCGGCGCGGCCGTTTGATTGGGCGCTTGCGCGCCGACAAGCGGCGCGGCCAGGAGCATGAAGGCGCCGGTGCAGGCGAATGGGATCGATCGATGGGTGGCTGGTTTCATGGCGCGTACGATACGCATTCGGTGCGTCAAATACCAGCCAGACTTCCAGCCCGCAGGGCAATCGGCGCCGGCGGCTCAGGATGCGGGGCGAGGCCTGGCGATGACTGCCATCGTGAGACGCGAGATGCACACCAGCGCGCCGGATTCGTCGACGAGGTCGATGCTCCACACGTGGCTGCGGCCGCCGAGGTGCAGCGGGCGAGCGGTGCCGGTCACGATTCCACTGCGCGCGGAGCGCACATGATTCGCGTTGATTTCCTGACCGAGACACAGCCGCGTGTCGTCGACGCACATGTTCGCGCCCGTGCTGCCGAGCGTCTCGGCGAGCGTCACGGAGGCGCCGCCATGCAACAGTCCCCAGGGCTGGTGCGTGCGATCGTCGACTGGCATGGTGCCGCGAATGAAATCGTCGCCGATCTCGGTGAACACGATCCCGAGCGGCCGCATCATCGTGCCTGCGGTCCGTGCGTTCAGCACCTCGAGCGTTTTCAAGTTGCACCAGATGCTCACTTGCGGTCCTTGAGCTCGGCGGCGACGCGCTGATACGCCTCGCGGAATGGAATCTTGTCCCGCGCCACCAGGGCGTTGGCAGCCGCGGCGGCGTCGATCCCCGGGTCGAGGCGGATCTTCTCGGGCCTGAAGGCGACGCCCGCGAGCGCGCTCGGCAGGATATCGAGCGTCTGGCGGCATGAGTCGATGCCGCGAAACAGCGGCGGCTTGATGAGTTGCAGATCGCGGTGGTAGCCGGAGCTGAGCTTCTGGGTGACGCCGAGGACCTCGTTGAGCGCCGCGTGCGCCACGGCGCTGCGCCCGCGCATGAGCTCGAACACGTCCGGATTGCGCTTCTGGGGCATGATGGACGAACCGGTGGTGAACGCCTCCGGCAAACTCACGAAGCCGAACTCTTGCGTGTAGAAAAGCAACAGGTCGGCGGCGAGACGCCCGATGTCCTGCGTGAGCAGCGTGATCTCGAACAACAGATGCGCCTCGGCCTTGCCGCGGGATAGCTGGACAGCGGTCACGGGCTCATGCGTGACCTCGAACGCGAGGGCGCGTCGCGTCGACTCGCGGCTCAGCTCCAGATTCGGAGTACCGTATCCCGCGGCGGAACCCAGCGGGTTCTTCGCCGCGCGCCGCCCCGCGAGAGCGAGACCCTGCGCATCGTCGCGGATCTCCGCGGCGAACCCGAGCGCCCACAGCGCCACGGTACTCGGCATCGCCTGCTGCATGTGGGTATAGCCCGGCAGCACGATCGATCCGTCCCGCGCGGCGAGCGCCTCGAGCGCCTGCGCCGCCTCGACGGCGCCGTCATGCAGCGCCTGCGCCGCGTCGCGCAGGTACAAGCGCAGGGCCGCGAGCACTTGATCGTTGCGCGAGCGGCCGGCATGCAGCCGGCCGCCGGCGGCACCGATGCGCGCCGTCAGCAAGTTCTCGATGGCCGTCTGGCAGTCCTCCTGGTCGAGTGTCACGCGCCATTTGCCTTGTGCGTGCTCCTCGCCGATGCCCTCGAGCGCGTCGCGAATCGCCCGCTGGTCCGCGGCCGACAATAAACCCTGCTCCGCGAGCATGTCGGCGTGCGCGATGGAGGCGCGAACATCGTAGCGGACCAGCCGGTCGTCGAGCGCATGATCTTCGCCGGCGGTATAGGCGAGAACCCGCTCATCGAGCGGCGCGCCCTTGTCCCACAAGCGCGTCATGCCGGCAGCATCCTCATGAGGCCGCGCTCTGCTGCTCGGCCGGAGAGAGCGCTTTCAAGTCGGCGACCACCAGCGTTCCGGTGCCCTCGTTGGTGAATATCTCCGCCAGCAGGCTGTCCGCGGATTTATAGGTAATCACGTGTACCCGCCGTACGCCGCCGCGGATCGCGTTCTCGATGGCGGCCGCTTTGGGCAGCATGCCGTGAGTGAGGCTCCCGGCATCCTTGAGCCGATTGAGGCCCTTGATGTCCGTGTAGGAGATGAGCGAGCTGGTGTCGGTGGAGCGCTCGAGAATTCCCGGGGCGCCGGTGCACAGCACCAGCTTCTCCGCGGACAGGGCGCCGCCGATCGCGGCGGCGACCGTGTCGGCGTTGATGTTGAGCAGCGTCCCGTTGGAATCGGCCGACAGCGGGCTCACCACCGGCATCAAGCCATTCGACAACAGCCGCTCGAGCACCGCGACGTTCACCGAGTCGATGTCGCCGACGAGGCCGTAGTCGACTAACTCGCTCGACCCCGCGGACACCGGCACGGGTCCGCGCCTGTGCGCGCGGATGAGTCCGGCATCGACGCCCGAGATGCCGATCGCCTCGATGTCGAGCGCGCGGCAGATCGCGAGGATGCGCGTGTTGATCATCCCGTTGAGCACCATCGCGGTGACTTCGATCGACTTCTGGTCGGTGACCCGGCGCCCGTTCACCATCTGAGTCTCGATGCCGAGCGTCGCCTGCAGATGATCGAGCTGCGGGCCGCCGCCGTGGACCAGAACGGTCTTGATGCCGACCTGATGTAGGATCGCGACCTGCTCGATGAGACCGCGCGTCGAGGTCTCGTCGCTGAACACCGCCCCGCCGGCTTTGATGACGAACACCTTGTTCTTGTACATGCGGATGTACGGCGCCGCGCTCTTGAGCGCACGTACGGCGACGGAAGGGTCGGGTCGGCTCATGATCATCGATGTTACTCCGGAAATACAGCGTCTCTAGGCGAGCATGCGGTGCAGAACCGCGGTCTGTACCGTGAGGCGATTGCGGGCCTCGTGCTTGACCACGGCGCGCGCGCCGTCCAAAACTTCGTCGGCCACGGCGACATTGCGGCGCACGGGCAGGCAATGCATGAGCTTGGCGTCGGGCAGCGCGTTCGCGAACCAGCGCTCGCGCACGCACCAGTCCTTGAGGTCCGCGCGCAGCCGCGCATCGGCATCGGTGTCGCCGTAGTACGTGGTGGTGCCCCATTCCTTCGCGTACACGATGCTCGCGCCCTTGAGGGCCGCGGCGCGGTCGGCGGTCTCGCTCACCGAGCCGCCCGATGCGCTCGCCGCGGCGCGCGCTTTGTCCATGACGGCCGGCGGCAGGGCGAAACCCTCCGGGCGCGCGACCACCACGTCCATGCCGCGCATGGCCGCCATGTGCAGCGTCGCCGCGGGCACCGCCAACGGCAGCGCCCTTGGGTGATACGCCCACGACAGCACGAAGCGCGCGCGGTTCGGCACCGAGAGCTCATCCAGGGTGCGCCAGTCCGCGAGCGCCTGGCAGGGATGGCTCATCGCGGACTCCATGTTGATGAGCGGCCGGTCGCACAGCTCGTCGATGGTCCGGAACAAGGTCTCATTGAGATCCGCCTCGAGATTCTTGCCGTCCGCGAAAGCGCGCACGCCGAGCGCATCGCAATAGGAAGCGAGCACGGGGATGCCCTCGCGGATGTGCTCGGCGGCCGCGCCGTCCATGATGACATTGCGGCGGGTCTCGAGCTGCCAGGTGCCCTGGCCGGGCGTGATCACGAAGGAGGAGCCCCCGAGCTGCGCCATCGCCGCCTGAAAGGACGCCAAGGTGCGCAGCGACGGATTGAAGAACACCAACCCCAGGATCTTGCCCGCGAGCGCCTGGCGCTCCGGCGCGTTCTTCAGCCGCTCGGCGAGCGACAAGAGATCGAGGATCTCCGCGCGCTCGAAATCGGCGAGGTCGAGAAAGCGGTTCATGCGGTTCTCCCTCATGCGGCGCTCATCATGCGGGAATGGTCGACAACGCGTCGCGCAGCTGATCGACGTGACTCTCGTTCAGTATGTAGGCGGGCAACAATCGCAGCACCTTCGGATCCCCGCTCGTTCCCGTGAGAATGCCTTTCTCGAGGAGCGCCGAGTGGACTTCCTTGGCGGGCCGGGAGGTCTTGAGGCCGAGCAGGAACCCGGCCCCCTGCACGCCGATGACCGGTCCGATCAGGCAGTGGGCGCGAATGTACGTCGATACCTGACGCACGTTGGCGAGCAGCGATTCCGATTCGATGATGTCGATCACCGCCTCGACGGCGGCGCACGCCATGGGTCCGCCGCCGAAGGTCGTGCCCATGTCGTCGTATTTGATGTGGCTCGCCACGCGCCGCGAGAGCAACAGCGCGGAGACCGGGAAGCCGTTGCCCAGCGCTTTTGCCGACGTGATCATGTCCGGTACCACGCCATAGTGGTTGGCCCCGAACGGCGCACCGGTACGGCCCATGCCGCACTGGACCTCATCGAAGATCAACAGGGCGCCGACGTCGTCGCAGCGGCGGCGCAGTGCCTCGAGCATGGGCTTGCCGACGCCGAAGGCGCCGCCGACGCCCTGCACCGGCTCGACGATCACGGCCGCGGTATCCCGATCGATGCGCTGCTCGGCGGCGGCGGGGTTGTCGCGCGGTATGAAGTCGACATCGAAGGGCCGGCGCGGGAATCCGTACCACTTCTCGAGCGCACCCCAGGTCACGGCGCCCGCGGCGGCGGTTCGGCCGTGCCAGCCTTGCTCGAGCGCGACCGCCTTGGTGCGCCCCGTCATCTTGAACGCGAGCTTGAGGGCGTTCTCGTTCGCCTCGGCGCCCGAGTTGATGAAAAACACCGTGTCGAAGCCTATCCCCACGAATTTCGTCAGGCGTTCCGCGGCGCGCTCACGCACCGCCATCGGCAGAGCGTTGGTTTGAAAGGTCATCTGACGCGCCTGCCGCTCGAGTGCCGCGACCCAGCGGGGGTGCCCGTAGCCCAGGCCCGCCACTGCGTGGCCGCCGTACAGATCCA
>JBEKVP010000189.1:0-5443 GCA_049513935.1 Steroidobacteraceae bacterium | reverse complement strand
TGCTTCAAATCCAGCATCGGAAGTAGCGAACCGCGCACGTTCGCAAGACCTTTGACCCAGCTCTTCGCGCCCGGGAGCCGGGTGATGACCGCCGGAAACCCCAGCACTTCGCGAGTCTCCTCTCGTGCGATCAAGAACGTCTCCCCGCCCATCCGGCACGCCACTCCGACCCACTCGCGGCCCGCGCTCGCTTCGGGAGCGTTCGCCGTGGTCACGGTTCGGCTGCGCTTCTCGAGTTCCTTGAGCAGTTCGAACGGCCGATCGCGCAAGCTGCGTAAGCTCGTGTCCCCCCCGCCTGCGGTGCTCGTCATATGGCCAGCGCGGCCTGAGCTTTCTCGACCAGAGCCTGAGCGGAAACCGGTTTGACGAGATAATCCACGGCCCCTTGGCGCAAGCCCCAGACCCGGTCGGTCTCTTGTCCCTTGGTGGTCACCATGATGATCGGTATCAAGCTCGTCTCGGGATCGTTGTTGAGCATGCGTGTGGCCTGATAGCCGTTCACGCCCGGCATGACGATGTCCATGAAAATGAGGTCGGGCTTCATGGCCTTCGCCTTGCGGATACCCTCTTCGCCGTTTTCCGCCGCGGCGGTCTTGAAGCCATGCTTCTCCAGGGCCTTTTGCATGACGAATACTTCGGTGGGCGAATCGTCGACAATCAGAATTAGTGCCATCTTCAATTCTCCGTCATTTGCCGACGTGTGCTTCGATGGCCCCCAGGAGCTCGTCCTTGGTGAACGGCTTGGTCAAATAGTGCTCCGAGCCCACGATCCGGCCGCGCGCGCGGTCGAACAGCCCGTCCTTGCTCGAGAGCATGATCACGGGGATTTGCCGGAACACTTTGTTGTGCTTGATGAGGGAGCAGGTTTGGTAGCCATCGAGGCGCGGCATCATGATATCCACAAAGACGATGTCGGGTTGATGGTCGGCGATTTTCGAGAGTGCGTCGAATCCGTCCACGGCGGTGAACACCTCGCACCCTTCCTTGGTGAGGAGCGTCTCGGCGGTACGGCGGATGGTCTTCGAGTCGTCGATCACGAGGACCTTGAGCCCCGCGAGCTTTGGCTTGCCGTTGCTGATCATGCTCTGCATGTAACCGACCTTGAGGGACTTGAGCCGAACGTGCGTAGGTGCTGGAATCTTGTGGCTTTTTAACATATCCGGGGCGCGCAAGCCACGGTATGCAGTCGACATTTCGCGGTAATGTCGTGTAAACGACGGTGGCGTGGTTCACAGTTTTGGCACGGAGAGTCGTGAACGGTGGTTGCGCTAGACTGCCCGCCTTTGAGTTCAGGCTTTGGCGTCCTTGGAGGATAGAGCATGTCGTCCGGCGTACGAGCGGTCGTGGTGATGGACCCCATCGAGTCGATCAATCCTGCCAAGGACACGACATTGGGCATCCTGCTCGCCGCGCAGGCGAGCGGCTGGGAGATCTTCTACGCCGAACTCGGCGATATATGGCTGCGCGACGGCGTCGCCTGGGGCCGCCTCGCGCCGCTTCATGTTTTCGACGATCCGAGAACTTGGTTTACCCGCGGCGCGCGCGTTACTGCCAAACTCGGTGATTACGACGTCATCTTGATGCGCAAGGATCCGCCCTTCGACACCGAGTACGTCTACAGCACATACATTCTCGATCGGGCACGCCTGTCGGGCGCGCTGGTCTGCAACGACCCGAGGGGCCTTCGGGACATGAACGAGAAGGTGTACACGGCTTGGTTTCCGGAATGCTGCGCACCGACCCTGATTACGCGCGACATGCATGACATGGGCGAATTCCTGCGCGAGCACGGGAAGGCGGTGTGCAAGCCGCTCCACGGTATGGGCGGACGATCGATATTCGTGTTGGAACAGGGCGACAAGAATCGCAACGTGGTATTCGAGACTTTGACGGACTATGGCCACCGCTACGCGATCGTGCAGCGCTACATCCCGGAAATCGTGACCGGAGGCGACAACCGGGTGATTCTCATCGACGGCGAGCCGGTTCCCTTTGCACTGCAGCGCATGCCTGCCGCGGCGGACCATCGCGGCAATCTCGCCGCCGGCGCTCGAGCGACGAGCCGTCCTCTCAACGATCGCGACCGGTGGCTGTGCTCGATCATCGGGCCGAAGCTCAAGGCGGCGGGCATGACCTTCGTGGGACTCGACGTCATCGGCGACTACGTAACCGAGATCAACGTGACCAGCCCCACCGGTATCCGCGAACTAAGGAAGATGCACGGTGTCGACATTGGAGCCATGCTGGTGAAAGCGATCGGCGCGAGGTTGGACGCGAGATGAGCGCTCGCGAATGAACGCCGAGGGGCTCAAAGCCGGGCTGCCGCCGGCGAACGACCGTATGTTGACCACGTGCTTTCTCGCGGCCTTGGTCCACGGGATCGTGATCCTGGGCGTGACCTTCTCGGCGCCGGGAAGCCACTCCGAGCAGGGCGACGGCCCTGCCCTGGAGGTCGTTCTGGTCAACGATCAGGCGCCGAGCGTCGCCGCGAACCCGGATGCGCGCTACCTTGCGCAGCGCAGCCAGTCGGGGTCCGGCAACACCTTGGCGCGCGAGCGCGCGCTCATCCCCCGCTCCTCGCTGAGTCCGCTCGATCGGCCGGGAATTCCCGACGGCGAGGGCGCCGCCGCCCAGGAATCGGGCCAGGATTTCGGCGACGACGAGGTGGTCGCGACGCACACGCCGGCGACCAAAGTACTGTACTTCGCCGCAGCCGAAGCCGCCGACGAGCCCGCGAAGCTCCCCATGCTGCTCGAGAAGCGGCCGGATCTCGGCATGGCATCGAACGACGACGGAGTGATGCTCAGAATCCGCGGCGAGCCCAAGCAGCAGCTGTGGATTGCCGCGGACACCCGCGAGTCGGATGTCGCGGTCTACCTGGACAGCTGGAGGCGCAAGATCGAACGGGTGGGCACCGTGAACTTCCCGGCCGTCGCGCGGCGCGACAAACTCTCGGGAACGCCGGTCATCGAGGTGACCATCCGCGCCGACGGCAAGCTCGCGCAGAGCGTCATCCGTCGCTCGAGCGGCCACGCCGAGATCGACGAGGCCGCCATGCGCATTCTGAAGCTGGCGGCGCCCTACGACCCCTTTCCGAGTGATCTGGCGGCCAAGCACGACGAGATCCGCATCGCTTACGAATGGCAATTCTTGGATGGGGCGGCGCAGGGCTCGAGCGTATTCTATACAGACCCGAACCAGCCGAGCGATGCGCGTGCGGGGCCGGATGATACACACTGAGGCGATGACTCAAACCTTGGGCTCTTAGGTCGCGGATGGGCAGCATATGAGCGGTGCCGAATACCTGACGAACCAACTGCTGATCGCCATGCCCACCATGGGTGACCCGAACTTCGCGCAGACCGTGGCGCTGGTGTGCGATCACTCCCCGCGCGGCGCTTTGGGTCTCATCCTCAACAAACCGCTGCCTATGCGCATGAGCGAGATCTTCGAGCAACTGGAAATCGAGCTCCCGGGCGGCCCCTTGAGAGAGCGGCACGTGTTGCGCGGCGGTCCAATGCAGACCGACCGGGGCTTCGTCGTGCACCGGGCGGGGGGCGAATGGGACTCGACGCTCAAGGTATCCGACACCATCCACGTGACGACGTCCAGGGACATTCTCGCGGCGATGGCGCGCGGTGAGGGTCCGGCGGAGGCCGTGGTGGCGTTGGGGTACGCGGGCTGGGACGGGGGGCAGCTCGAGGATGAGATCAAGGCGAACGCCTGGCTGAGCGCGCCCGTCGACTGCGGCATCATCTTCAATCTACCGTTCGAATCGCGCTGGCATGCCGCGGGCCGCCTGCTCGGAGTCGAGCTGTCGCGCATCAGTCCGATCAGCGGCAATGCCTGAGGAGGCGGCAAAGGCTGGCCCCAAGGCGCCGGAAGTGGTGCTCGCGTTCGATCTCGGCCGCCGGCGCATCGGCGTGGCCTGCGGCGACACCGTGAGCCGGAGCGCCTCTCCGCTCGGAGCGGTATCGGCCGGACCCGGCGGTCCGCGCTGGGAGGCCATCGGATCCCTTCTGCGCGAGTGGCAACCTGCCTTGCTGGTGGTCGGCCTACCGTATAATGCCGACGGTTCCGAGAGTGCCGCGGCGGCGGAAGCTCGCGACTTCGCCCGCGAGCTCACCCGACGCTACGCGCTGCCCGTCGAACTGGTCGACGAGCGCTACTCCTCGCTGGAGGCCGGGGCGCGGCTCAAGGGCGCGCGCGCGTCGGGCCTGCGCAGGCGGCGTGTGGCGAAACCCGACGTCGACGCCGCGGCAGCGTGCGTCATCTTGGAACGATGGCTAGGGGACCTTTAATCACGAGGCGCGAATGCGTGCACAAACCGACGGCGCCGGAGGCTTGCGCCACCTCATCTCGCTGGACGGGCTGTCGCGCGAGGCGCTGACGGCGATCCTCGATCGGGCCGAGAGCTACCGCCGATTCCCCGGACAGCCTGCCTACGAGGGTCGGGAATTGGCGGGTGTGACGCTCGCCAACTTGTTCTTCGAGCCGAGCACGCGTACCCGGGCGTCCTTCGATCTTGCGAGCCGCAGGCTCGGGGCGCACGTCCTCAACCTCGACATGCAATCGAGCTCGCGCGTCAAGGGTGAGACCATGCTCGACACGATCTACACCCTCGAGGCGATGAATACCGACATCTTCGTGATCCGCGACTCGGAGGCGGGGATCCCGGAATTCCTGATCGACCACGTCGCCCCGCACGTATCGGTCATCAGTGCCGGCGAGGCGCACGTATCGCACCCGACGCAGGGCCTGCTCGACGTATTGACCATCCGCAACCACCGGCGGCGCTTTGCCGGCCTCAAAGTCGCAATCGTCGGGGACATCAAGCACTCGCGCGTCGCGCGCTCAACGGCGCGCGCCCTGCGCACGCTCGGTGCGACGGATCTGCGGCTCATAGCGCCGCAGTCCCTCCTGCCCGAAGAGGACGAATTTCAAGGTGCGCAGAGGTTCACGCGCGTCGAGGACGGGATCGCCGGCGCCGACGTGGTGATGATGCTGCGCATTCAGAAGGAGCGCATGGCGCGAACCGCCGATCTCGACGACGCGGCGTACTTTCGCGAGTACGGCCTGGATTCGAAGCGCCTGAAGCTCACCGCGCCGAATGCGCTCGTCATGCACCCCGGTCCGATGAACCGCGGCGTCGAGATCTCGTCCGAGGTGGCGGACGGACCGCAATCGGTGATCCGGGAGCAGGTGAATAATGGAGTCGCGGTGCGCATGGCGGTACTCGCGTCGATCGCCGCCACGCTCACTAGGCATCGTCGGCCGCTCTGAGCGAAACCGTTCACGAACTGAACCGTTGGAAGCGGGCCTGATTGGGCGTGCGATGAGTCATGAATCGCCTCGGTCGGGCAGCCGCATGAGCCCCTCCCCCATGCGGATCCGATTGCCCTCGACCAGGCGCGCGCTCGGGGCGAACCCCTCCGGTGCGAAC
>JBEKVP010000188.1:0-5443 GCA_049513935.1 Steroidobacteraceae bacterium | reverse complement strand
ACCGTGCAAGAAAACTACCTAGAACGAATCCTTAAAGCCAAGGTATACGACGTCGCCATCGAGACCCCGCTGGAACGGGCGCCGCGCTTGTCCCGCCGCCTGAACAATCGCGTGCTGTTCAAGCGGGAAGACCTCCAACCGGTGTTTTCGTTCAAAATTCGCGGTGCGTACAACAAGATCGCTCAACTCTCCGCGACCGCGGCGCAGCGCGGAGTGATCTGCGCGTCCGCCGGCAATCACGCCCAGGGCGTCGCCCTGGGTGCCCGCACCCGAGGCATCCGCGCCGTCGTCGTCATGCCGCTGACCACGCCCGAGATCAAGGTGCAGGCGGTCGCCGATCTCGGCGCCGAGATCGTTCTGCACGGCGATGACTACGATGAGGCCAACGAGCGCGCCATCGAGATTGCGCGCGAGCGCAACCTCGTGTTCGTGCATCCATTCGACGATCCGGACGTGATCGCCGGGCAGGGCACTATTGCCATGGAGATCCTGCGGCAGTGGCACGGCGACGACATTGAGGCAATTTTCGTCCCCGTCGGCGGGGGCGGCCTCATCGCCGGGATCTCGGCGTACGTGAAATCGCTCTATCCGCGGATCAAGATCATCGGCGTCGAGCCGGAGGACGCCGCCGGAATGTTCGAGTCGCTGCGGGCCGGCAAACGCGTGACGCTGGATCGCGTCGGCATCTTCGCCGACGGCGTTGCGGTGCGCCGCGTCGGCGAGGAGACCTTTCGGCTGGCCCGGCAGTATGTCGATGAGATCCTGCTCGTCACCACCGACCAGATCTGCGCGGCGATTCAGGACATCTTCGAGGATACGCGCGCGATCGTGGAGCCGGCCGGGGCCCTGGCCGTCGCGGGCATCAAGAAGTACGTGGCGCGCGAGGCGTGCACGAATCGCGCACTGGTGGCCATCAATTGCGGCGCCAACATGAACTTCGACCGCTTGCGCTACATCGCCGAACGCGGCGACCTCGGTGCTCAGCGCGAGGCGTTCCTCGCGGTCGAGATTCCCGAGGTGCCCGGATCGTTTTTGCGCTTCTGCGAGCTGCTCGAGGGACGCAGCGTCACCGAGTTCAATTATCGTTACAGCGACGCCAAGACCGCGCAGCTGTTCGTGAGCTTGTCGCTCACCCAAGGAAAACCGGAGCGAGCCGCGCTGATCAAGATGCTGAGCGAGGCCGGCTTCGCCGTGCACGACATGACCGACAATGAGACGGCGAAGCTGCACGTGCGCTTCATGGTGGGCGGTCAGCCGCGCGAGCTCAGGGACGAGCGGCTGTACCGGTTCGAGTTTCCCGAGCGTCCCGGCGCGTTGCTCAAGTTCCTCAAAGCCGTCGGACCGGCATGGAATATCAGTCTCTTTCACTATCGCAGCCACGGCTCGGACTACGGGCGCGTGCTCACGGGAATTCAAGTGCCGGCCGAGACGTTGACGGACTTCTCCTTGCATCTGAACGAGCTGCAGTACGCGTACACCGAAGAGACGGAGAATCCCGCGTACAGGTTGTTCCTGAGCAGCAGCAAGTGACCGCCTACCAGGTGCTGCGCGCGGCGCGGCATGAGACCGTGCGGATCCGGGGGCTCGATCTGCATCTTCGCCGCTGGGGTCCGCCGCCGTCGAGCGACGAGCCGCCGGTGCTCTTGCTGCACGGCTTTCAGGACACGGGCGATACGTTCCAGTTCCTGGTGGATGCGTTCGAGCGGGATTGGCCGCTCGCGGCTCCGGACTGGCGCGGCTTCGGACGCAGCGGTTGGTCCCAGAACGGGTACTGGTTCCAGGACTATCTGGCGGACCTCGATGCGCTCCTCGATTTGGTCTGCGGCGAGGAGCCCGTGCGCCTCGTCGGACACAGCATGGGCGGGAACGTCGCCTCCTTGTATGCGGGAGTCCGGCCTGCGCGCGTCCGCTGCGTCGTCAATCTCGAGGGATTCGGGATGCCGCGCACCTCCCCCGATCAGGCGCCCAACAGATTGCGCCAGTGGCTCGGGCAGGTGAAAGCCGTGCCGCCCCTCAAGGATTACGATTCGTTCGAGCAGCTCGCCTCCATCATCCGCTACCGCTATCCGCGCTTCACGGAGGAACAGTCCGACTTCGTCGCGCGCGCCTGGGCGCGAGCGGCGCCGGACGGGCGGATTCACCTGCTGGGCGACTCGCGGCACCGGTGGGTGAATCCGGTGTTGTACAAGCGCGAGGATGCCGAGGCGTGCTGGCGCTCGATCGAGGCGCCGGTACTCATACTGATAGGCGAGAAGTCCGATTTCGTATCGAGGCTCGGCGCGGATGGAACCGATGCGGCGTTTCGCGCCATCGTGCCCGACATCGAGATCGTGCGCATCGCCGGGGCCGGTCACATGATGCATATCGAGAAGCCGGCCAACATCGCGCCGCTGATCGAGCAATTCCTGGACGCCAACTGATGGCCATCGCCCGGCGGCTCTATCCCACTCGATTCGGGCACCTGCACGTCCGGTCGGGGGAGGGCAAAGGCGTGCCGCTGGTATTGCTGCATCCCTCGCCGCGCTCCGGAGAGATGTGGGAGCGGTTGCAGGAGCGGCTTACGCGCCCGACGCACGCACCGGACCGCCTGGGCTACGGATTCTCCGATGCGCCTCCGTGGGCGCTTTCGCTCGAGCAGTACGCGCAGTGCACGGCGGACGCCCTCGAGGGGGCCGGGGTCCAGGGGCCGTTCGACCTGCTCGGCGTGCACGTGGGGTCGATCGAAGCGATCGAGATCGCGCACCGCCTCCCGCATCAGGTGCGCCGTCTGGCCGCCGTCGGCATGCCGCTTTTCACCGCGGAAGAGCAGCAGCGCCAGATGGAGAAATACAGCGAGCAGCCGCTCAAGCCCGCCGCCGAGGGCGGCCACGTCTTGGGCGCCTGGCGGGGCTGCTTCGCGTTCCGGCAGCCGCCCTACGACCTCGCCGACACCCACCGCCGCTTCGTCGAGCATCTGCTCGCCGCCAATCCCGGCGCCGCGTTTCGCGCGGCGAGCGGCTATCCGATCGAAAGGAAACTCAAAAGCCTGCGCACGCCGTTGACGGTGTTCGCGCCGCACGATGACATCATCGAGCAGACTCAACGGGTGAAGCCGATGCTGAAGGCGGATGCCCTCTATGTCGATCTGCCCGATCTCTCCCTGGATCTCTTCCACGCCGCGACCGACCGGATGGCCGAGCTCATCAACCGCTACCTGCCCGCGTAGCGTCGCGGTCGCAAGGGCTCGCGGGCATCGCACGGTTTGGACAGCCTGCGCGCCTTAACTTACGATGAGCCCATGCACCGGAAGCTCGAACTGCCGGACCTCTTTCTCGCCATCTCCCTGATCATGATCGCCGTCGAGGCCATGCTCGCGAATTTCGCGATTGTGAGGGCCCGTTACGTGTCGAAGGACACCTTTGCGTCCCTGGGGATGCAGATCGGCAACATCGTGATGAATCTCGGCATGGCGGGCGTCGTGTTCGCAGGACTCACGGCGGTCTACAAGGTGCGCTTGCTGGACATCTCCGCCGCCTCGCCCTGGGCGTGGGCGGCGATTTTCTTTCTGGACGACTTCACCTACTACTGGTTTCACCGCATCAGCCATGAGTGCCGCTTCTGGTGGGCGGCGCACGTCAATCATCATTCCTCGCAGCAATACAATTTGTCGACGGCGCTGCGTCAATCCTGGACCAGCGTGATCGTGGGCACCTGGATGCCGTGGATTCCGCTGGCGTTGCTCGGATTTCCCCCGGCGATGATCCTGGCGCAGCAGGGATTCAATCTGTTCTATCAGTTCTGGATCCACACCGAGACCGTCAAGCGCATGCCGCGCTGGTTCGAGTACCTGTTCAACACCCCCTCGCACCATCGGGTGCACCATGCCTCGAATCCGCGCTATCTCGACCGCAACTACGCGGGGGTGCTCATGCTCTGGGACCGCCTGTTCGGCACCTTCGTCGAGGAGCGGGACGAGGAGCCGCCGCGCTACGGCATCGTCAAGAACATCGAGACCTACAATCCGCTGCGCATCGCTTTCCACGAGTGGGCGGCGATCGTCCGCGACCTCATCGCCGCGCAGTCGTGGCGCGAGGCGGCCGGCATGCTGTTCGGTCCGCCCGGCTGGAGGGCGGACGGGCGCGGAGCGACTTCGCAGAACATCCGCAACGACTGGAGATCGCGCCAGCTTGCCGACTGAGACGGGCGGGAGGCTGCGGAGCTCGCCTCGGAGTACATCCGCGAAGAGGTCATGGGCCGGACACTCATCAATTCGATCGGTGAATCGCAGTATCAGAAGCTCAAGGTCGCGGATCCGGCGCTGCGCGCGATGCTTCGGGCCCAGGATGCCGGCCGGGGTACAATCGCCAAGCGGCCCGACCCGCAGCCTTCAGACCCGCACTAACCGCCCAAAAGCCATGGATCGACCCCCTCTCCCGCCGTTCGATGCCGAGACCGCCGCGCAAAAGGTGCGCATGGCCGAAAACGCCTGGAACACGCGCGATCCTGAGCGCGTGGCGCTCGCCTACACCGCCGACAGCCGCTGGCGCAATCGCGCCGAGTTCTTCAGCGGCCGCGACGCCATCCAGGCGTTCCTGGTGCGCAAATGGAACCGCGAGCTCGATTATCGCTTGATCAAGGAGCTGTGGGCATTCGCCGGCAACCGCATCGCGGTGCGTTTCGGGTACGAGTGGCGCGACGACAGCGGACACTGGTTTCGCAGCTACGGGAACGAGAACTGGGAGTTCGACGAGCACGGCCTCATGCGCGTGCGTCTCGCGAGCATCAACGACCTGCCTCTGTCTGAGAGCGAGCGCAAGTACCGCTGGCCGCTCGGTCCGCGACCGGAGGATCACCCGGGCTTGAGCGCGCTGGGACTGTGAGGCAGGAGAGCGCCGGCGTTTGAGCTCCGCGTCGGTCACCGGCGGCCTCGCGATCTTGAGGCAACGCGATTTCACCCGATATCTCTGCGCCCGGTTTTGTACCTCGCTCGCGGTGCAGATGATCATCATCGCGGTCGGCTGGCAGGTGTACCACCTGACCGGCCGCGTGCTCGATCTCGGGCTCATCGGGTTGTCGCAGTTTCTGCCGTTCCTGTGCCTGTCCCTGTTCGCCGGGCACGCCGCCGATCTCTACGACCGCAGGGTCATCATCGGGCTCTGCATGCTTGCTTTCGCGATCTGCACGGCGTTGCTTTTGGCGTTTGCGCTGCGCGGCATCTCGAGCGCCGTGCCGATCTTCGCCGTGCTCGCGCTCTTCGGCGTGGCGCGGGCGTTCCTGCTGCCGGCCTCGCAATCGTTTCTGCCGAACATCGTGCCGATGGACTCCCTCGGCCATGCCGTCGCCATCAATTCCTCGACGTTTCAAGTGGCGAGCATCGCCGGACCGAGCGCCGGCGGCCTGCTTTACGCGCTCGGCGAGGCGTCGCACCGCGCCGGCGGCGGCGCCGTCTACGTCTATGGCGTGG